>JALRHB010000150.1 GCA_023253245.1 Polynucleobacter sp.
AGCCAATCCCATCAGCACTCCTTTCGTGGGAGCTGGTGTTGATTTGATGTCCGACTTAGCTTCCGACTTAGGTGCTAAAGAGCCAGAGGGTGCGGGTTTTACAGAGGCTAGCTCAACCTCTTTTGCGGGCTCAGTCGAGACAATGGGCTTTGTCTTTTCCTCCTGCACGTCAGAATTTGCAGATGGGCTTGGCAAGCTAGTCACAATATTGATGGCAATATCATTGTTAAAAGATTTAGGCTTGTCATCTAAGATGCGGGGTAAACCAACTACAGCAATCAATACTAATACTGCCGCACCAATTAAGCGATGTCTTGCACGCTGCTGTTCTGGATCCTCGGTTAAAGCAAGCTCTTCGCTTTCTAGAGTGCGCTGAAAACTACGTGGAGCTGATTTATTCACAGTGCGACGATCCCTTACTGAACCTAAATTAAGGTTATCAGTCTCAGGGTTTCGCTTAAAAAGCTTCGATAAACGAATCATGGATCAATGCGCCTGGTTGTTTCTATAAGCCATTACGCCGGAAACGGTATAGAAGGACCCGAAGACCACAATTCTATCACCCTCACCCGCTTTAGATAGGGCTTTTTGATAGGCTAAGGCAGGTTCCGGGAAACATTCAATGCCACCATCTGTACCATTTTTATCCGCCACCCCTAGCTCCTTCAGCTTGAGCGCTAAATCTTGAGCGCTTGCTGCCCTAGGCGTCGGCAAATCAGTGCAAAACCAAAAATCTACACTATCAAGCAATGGCTTAATTACCCCTGCGATATCTTTATCTGCCATTGCCCCAAAAATAGCAAATGTATAGGGGTGGTAGCCCATCTTATCAAGGCTCTGACCCAGGGTTGCTGCTGCATGAGGATTGTGCGCTACATCCAAAACTACTGTTGGCTGACCAGGTAATACCTGAAAACGACCAGGCAAATCAACTAAAGCAAATCCATTGCGAATATCTTGAGCGCTAACAGGTAGGCGGTGGTGTAATGCCATCAGGGCAGCAATCACTGCAGAGGCATTTAAGAGTTGATTCGCACCCCGTAAGGCCGGATAACCTAAGCCACTGAAACGTTTTTGCCGTCCAGCCCAACCCCACTGTTGCTTATCCCCTTGAAAATTGAAGTCACGGCCCTGCAGCCAAAAATCACAGCCCATTTTCTCTGCGTAATCAATCAAAGTTTGCGGAGGAATAGGATCACCACAAATCGCTATAGCACCAGACCGAAATACGCCTGCCTTTTCAAGAGCAATCGCTTCGCGAGTTGGCCCCAAAAAATCTGCATGATCAATATCAATGCTAGTCACTATGGCGCAATCAGCATCGACAATATTGACAGCATCTAAGCGACCACCCATACCCACCTCTAAAACAACTGCATCTAAATTGGCTTTCGAGAAGAGGTGCATGATCGCCAAGGTCGTAAATTCAAAATAAGTGAGCGAAGGCGGATTGGGAAGGCTCACCCTTGCATTCTCAACGGCCTGAAAGTGCTTTAGCAAAAGCTCATCCTTAACTTCTTGACCATTGATACGCGCACGTTCGTTAAAAACCAAGAGGTGTGGAGACATATGGCACCCCACTTTATAGCCGGACGCTAACAAAATACTTTCTAAGTAAGCGCAAGTCGAGCCCTTACCGTTTGTCCCGGCTACAGTAATTACTGGGCAGTCAAATTTCAAGCCCAGCGCCTCTTTTACTCGGCCAATTCTCTCTAGACCCATGTCTATTCCGACAGGGTGGGCAGTTTCTAGGTGTTTAAGCCAGGCCTCTAGGCTAGAAAATTCAACGGGGGACTGAATAGGAGTAACCAAGCGCTTTAGACTGCTGCGCTACCCGCTATCGCAGGCTCAGGAAGTTGTTGCAAGAGAGCCAACAAGCGGGCGATTTCACTACGCATCTGACGACGATCAACAATCATGTCAACGCCACCTTTTTGCATTAAAAACTCAGAGCGCTGGAAACCTTCAGGCAGTTTTTCTCGAACAGTTTGCTCGATTACGCGAGGACCAGCAAAACCAATTAAGGCCTTTGGCTCTGCCATCACTACATCACCCATAAAAGCAAAGCTTGCAGAGATACCACCCATAGTTGGGTCAGTCAAAACGCTAATATAGGGGAGCCCTTTTTTAGACAACAAAGTCAGCATGGAATTGGTTTTGGCCATCTGAAATAAAGAGAGCAAACTCTCTTGCATCCGCGCACCACCAGTAGCAGTAATAGAAATAAAAGCACACTTCTTGGCGATTGCCTCTTGAACTCCGCGGGCAAAACGCTCCCCAACCACTGAGCCCATTGATCCACCCATGTACTGAAATTCAAAACAAGCTGCGACAACAGGAATAGCCTCAATCTTGCCGCCTAAAACAATTAATGCTTCAGACTCTCCTGATGCATCAGTAGCTTCTTTTAAGCGGTCTGGATATTTTTTAGAATCTTTGAACTTTAATGGGTCAACTGGATAAATATCAGCACCAATTTCATAACGACCCTTGGGGTCTAGTAAGCTGTCAAGGCGCTGGCGCGCACCAATGCGCATATGATGACTACATTTTGGACAAACAGATAAGTTGGCCTCGATGTCCGTGCTGTAGAGAACTGTTTCGCAACCAGGGCACTTAACCCAAAGCACTTCAGGAACCGACTTCCGATTTGCAGGATCGGTATGCTGAATTTGGGGAGGGAGTAATTTATCGATCCAGCTCATTGGTTTTTCATCCAGGGCATCAACTATCTAAAGCTACGCGAATTTCACGTATAAAGTTTTCCAGTGATTGTACTGCCTGACCTGGCTCCGCCTCCTCTAAAAGGCGAATAATCCGGCTGCCAATCACCACTGCATCGGCTGTTTTGGATACCGCACGGGCACTCTGGGCATCATTAATGCCAAAACCTACAGCAATAGGAATAGTTGTTTCTTCACGAATTTTGGGGAGAATGCTGGCCACATCCTGGGTATCGAGATGGGAGGCGCCCGTGACGCCCCGCATTGAGACGTAATAGATATAACCGGAAGCTATTTTGGCAGCCTCTTTTATGCGTTCTTGGGAGGATGTTGGTGCCAAAAGGAATATTGGATCAACCCC
>JALRHB010000151.1 GCA_023253245.1 Polynucleobacter sp.
ACCTTTCAATCTCCAGCGTTTCATTTTGGATGGGAATCTTTTTGGAAAATTGCCCACCTCAATCTGGAGTCAAGTATTGCAGCACAGTGGCAGCTTGCCCAAATTTTGCTCGATCCTAGCAAAAAAGATTTGCGCTCTGAGTTAGATGCTTGGTTATCTAAAAATACTGGCAGCGGTGATTTAGTCTCGCTACAAAAAATGGCCAAGCAATTTTTAGTTGGCTTAGCTCAATCTGAAAATCCATTCACGCACAGCGCTAAGGAGCTTCTCATTAAATTACAGCCCAAGGATGAGGCTCTCTCTTCGCTGTGGAATCTTTGGTTAACCAATCAAGATGAAGCTGCTTTGTTGCAAGCAGCTGAAATGGGTATGACGATTGCCAAACTCACTTTAGGTTTAAGACTCGCACAACTTGATGGGATGAGTGATAGTGAAGGTAAATCGAATGCCTCTTTGAAGAAAGCAGCGTACTGGCTAGAGCTCGCCGCAAAAGACGGGGATCGTGATGCTTGGTATGCGCTTGGTGAAATTTACCGGCGCCCACAATTTTCTGGCTATAGCGCTATTGAAAGTGATCGCTGCTTTGATCGTGCTGCTGACTTAGGTCATCCACAGGCTCAATTTAGGCGCGGAGCAAATTTATGGCGCAAACGAGAAAAGCTAGATGAAAAGGTGCGCGGCTTGCAAGCGTCTTATTGGGTTTGGCAAGCGCAACAACAAGGCGTTCCTGAAGCCCGTGAATTACTTTGCAAGATTTTAGAAAATGCCTCTGACCCAAAAAGTAATGATTGGCATGCATTAGCCAACTATGCCGAGAAAGCCTTAAACCACCATGCAGAATATAAACTCGATCAAGAGTGGATTTTGCTGTGTCATCGCTTGATCATTGCCAATCAATTTAATTTGACTAAGGCTGAGTTGCTGCTATGCGACGTTGGGCAGCTTCAGCATGAGCATTGTGTAGTAGTAGACATTCGTCATGAGTTACCCAAAATATTGCCCAGATTAATTCAGATTGATACAACCCAACAACGTCGTGCGCTCTTGGCTGCTGGCAAGGCATTCGCTGGAAGTGAATTAGATCAAGAGGGCAACTTAAGACAGAGACGTTATCGTTTCGATCGAGTGACCGACTGGCTTAGCGCCACTTTTGCGCAAGATCAGGCTGTTGCCTGAGGATCAGCATCGCTAGCGCTTGCATCATCCTGGGCAGGCTTAGGCTCGTAAAATCGAGCTACCAATAATCCTAGCTCATAAAGTAAGCTCATCGGCACAGCCAACATTAATTGAGAAAGCACATCGGGTGGAGTAACAATGGCTGCCACCACAAACGCTCCCACAATCACATAAGGGCGAATTTCTTTGAGTTTAGCCAGGGTAACCATTCCCATGCGAACCAGAATGACAACTACTACCGGAACCTCGAAGGTAAGCCCAAAGGCGAGGAAGGTGTTCATAGCGAAACCTAGATACTTATCAATATCTGTTGACATCTCCGCGCCCAAAGGAGCGTTGTAACTAGCCATGAAGTGAAACACCGTTGGAAATACCAAAAAGTAAGCGAAGGCCATTCCAAAGAGAAATAGGCTATAGCTACTGACCACCAAAGGAAGAATTAATTTACGCTCATGCTGATACAGGCCTGGAGCAATAAATGCCCATAACTGATACATGACTACAGGTAAAGCAATCAAGAAAGCTACCAACATAGTAACTTTCATGGGCACGAAAAAAGAGCCTGTCACATCCGTCACAATCATCTTGCCGCCAGACGGTAATGCCTGGAGTAATGGTTGTGAGAACAAATGAAAAATATCAGGCGCCCAATAAACTAGACTGACAAAAACAATGATGATGGCAATCGCCGACTTAATAATGCGATCCCGCAACTCAAATAGATGAGATAAAAAAGATTCTTGTAAACCTGAATCTCCAGAGGAATGATTTTGCGTCATTGGGTAGCTATTTGAATGTGTCTGACGGTTTAGTTTCTGTTCAATTACTTACCGGCACTGTGATGAAAACGCTTCATCCTTGCGGCACCCGATTGCACTCTAGTGCGCATACCAGTCGAACGCTTATACCAAATAGGCCTTGCTGCACGCCGTACACCCCAACTCTTACGGCCTTGACGTAAAGATTTACTCAATACCTCTTTCTCATCCAAGGGTGCGCGAGTATATAAATCCTGATTAAGGTCAGCCTGGTCGCTTAAGTTGACGCTTGCCTCTTGCACTGTCGATTGAATGCTATTTTCAACATCTTTAAATGCCGACATGCTCTCTTCGCGAATCTTTTTAAACTCTTCAACTTCCATTTGCCGGTTAACTTCAGACTTAACTTCAGCCATATAACGTTGCGCACGACCAAATAAATTACCCGCCATACGGGCAACTTTTGGTAAACGCTCTGGACCGACAACCACTAATGCAACAACGGCAATCAGGGCAAGCTTAGATACACCAAGATCAATCATGAAAGAAGTGATGCATATTTAAATGCCGCAAAGGTATGCATCAGAATGAATTACTTATTCACATCCTTAGCGTGCACATCGACAGTGTTTTCTGAGTTAGCTGATGCATTCTGTGCAATCTGCTCTTTAGACTGTTCGTTTGTATCAGAGGACTTCATACCTTCTTTGAATCCCTTAACAGCACCGCCTAAGTCGGTTCCAATGTTGCGTAATTTTTTAGTACCAAACACCAACATCACGATTACTAAAACAATTAACCAATGCCAAATGCTAAATGAACCCATCATCAATCTCCTTGGACTATTTTTTCCAGGGGCGCGGACCGCCCATCACATGCAAATGCAAGTGATAAACCTCTTGCCCCCCATCTGCACCATTATTTACCATTAACCTAAAGCCACCCTCTTTTCCTGGGCGACAACCTTGTTCTTTGGCTAAACGTGGCGCTAATTCCATCATTCTACCTAGCAATGGCGCATCGCTGCTATCAGCAGATTCCAACATGGGGATATGTTTTTTCGGAATAATCAAGAAATGGACCGGTGCAGCTGGGTTTATATCCTTAAAAGCGTAGATTTCTTCATCCTCATAC
>JALRHB010000152.1 GCA_023253245.1 Polynucleobacter sp.
GTTCATGGCATTGGACACAAGCTAAGGGCTCACTCAGACCCAATGAGTTTGGAACGGTATACCTGGCAAGGGAGTGGCACTTTTGGCAAAACTTGACGACATGGGTAAAGTACACCCCCCTCTCCTTGCCAAAAGAACTGATGCAATTAAACCCACAGCCTCGACAGGTAAAACGGTATCTAGCAGTCATGGCAAGGAATTTATTTATTTAAGACATCAAGAAACTGCGACTTAAATTGATTCATCAACAATGAACGCTCTTGATTCGCGACCCCAATCGTAATTTTTTTATAGATTAAGTCGTCATACACTCGATCTATTTTGGTGAAATAGTTTTGATAGACCTTGCGCAGTGCAGGATTTGGTATTTTTTTCGCAATCTGTCGACATTTTTGAGTCTCCCGCTTAAATTTCGCCAGTAACACCGCTTCATCAGTACTCAATTTATTTGGGGATGAATACAAAAATTTAGAGCTTGGGTTGGTAGGATCTAAAGCAAAAATTGTGCCGTCAACAGATTTAGCAGTCTTTCCCTCATTGACAGCCTGCACACACTGGGCAATCTCATTTTGAATATCATCTCTTGGACCCAGAGCAGAGGCACCCTTAGATGGAGCGGTAGACGGCTTTGACTGCGCAATGACTACATTCGATGGAGTTGTAGGCGCTTCATTACTAGCGCAGCCACCCAAAAAACCCAAAACAATGGCGGTAATTAATAATAATTTCTTCATTTGTACCCAAATATCCAAAGCAAATACTCTATTGATGAAGTACTTGCTAAATTAGCAATAGCTTTCGTAGGCAAATATTGCTAATACGAAAGCCCTCAATACCATGGACTCATACACTTGCATGGCATGTGCCACTGCCAGCAAATATCACTAGACAGATAGCGGACTATTAGGAATTAAGATTTGGGTGGCTTATAGGGACAATCAGCTATATCGCCAAGAATAAGCTTATCTTCAGATAGGCTGTATGCAGATCGAAAACCAGGGGGTGCAGGAAGATCGAAAAATGTGCTTCCTACATTGCCTGTGACATGAGACATCAAAAACAGCGTGTAGACCGGATCTTCATCGCTTGCCACTTCCGATGCATACAATGCATTTGAGCCGAGTTCAAGATTGGTGCAGCTATGCGAATGGAGACAAGCACGCTCCACCGCACTCTGAATAAAAATATTACCCGCCATTACCTTAAAGGTAACAATGAAAATGCAAATGGCAAGAATGAGATTTTTCTTATTAAATAACATTGCAAAGATTTTATACTTTTTGATACATATGAAATTTCATGATGCAAAAAATTGGCTCTGATATCAGCTGCGGCTAATAAGTCATAAAAATTCATGCATTTAGAGAATGCTAGACTAGACATATCAGCACTAATCGGGAAGTTACAAGCCTGGCTATGTATACTTTGATTTCTGAGATCTCCACAGGAGAAGAGCATGAAAGTATTTCTAATGCGTCTATGGAGAAAATTAAATTATTTTCTTCGCACCAAATCCCATATTGCAGTTCAGTCAAGCAAAGAGGTATTGCGCAGACAAGAGACGGCAAATCAAAATAGCGCGGCATATCCATCGCTCTGCAGTGTTGTCATTCCAGCACTGAATGAAGAAAAAGCGATTGAATCAGTCATTCGATATGCACAGAAAGATTCATTCACTGGAGAAGTCATAGTGATTGATGACAGCTCCATTGATAACACTGCAGCAATCAGCCGGAGTGCTGGAGCGCGAGTATATACAAGCTCAATGCTTGGCAAAGGCGCGTCTATGCAAGATGGCATTCAAGTTGCCAACCATGAATACATTGTGTTTTTGGATGGCGACTTGTCAGGCCTAGAGGAGAATATTATTAGCAAAATGATTGCTCCGCTTGTTGCAGATGAGGCTGATTTTGTGAAAGCTAAATTTGGCAGAGGCGGCGGGCGAGTGACCGAACTTACCGCAAAGCCGATGCTTAAGGTCTTTTTTCCTGAATTAGCGGGAATTTCTCAACCGTTGGGCGGCATTATTGCCGCCAAAGCCTCCCTTCTCAAAAAGCTTGTTTTTGAGTCTGGTTATGGCGTAGACATTGGGCTACTTATTGACGCTCATTTAAAAGGTGCGCGTATTTGCGAGGTAGATATTGGCTCTTTAGAACATGATAGCCAGCCCTTGGTTGATCTCACCACTATGGCCAATGAAGTTGCTCGAGTAATTCATCACTACTCCCGTCATGCCGGAAGACTACATGTAGAGCAAATATCGGAGATGTATGAGGAGCAAAGACTTGCCTCAGCTTCTTTTGACTACATCATTAACCGACGTAAAAATCGTCGCAAGGTCGTGCTCTTAGACATGGATGGCACTATTACACCCAACCGATTTATCAAGGATTTGGCGGCTTTTACTCATACCGAAGAAACTTTAGAGGCCCTGCTCGACGTTTCCCAAAATGATGCTGCTACGCGTAGTCAGCAGATCGCCGAAATCTTTAAATTTACCCATCGTAGCCAATTTGAGAAAGTAGCGATGTCAATGCCCATTAAGCCAGGCGTAATTGAGTTTGTTAACCAAATGAAACGTAATGGCTTTATGGTCGGACTCATATCGGATAGCTATTTCATTGCTGCAGAAATCATGCGCAAGAGAATTTTTGCAGACTTTGCTATTGCCCATACCCTGAAATTTAGGAATGATATTTGTAGTGGGGAGCTCAATCTAAATAAAGACTTTTATCCTGAACGTAGTCACGGAAATTTATTGCCCTGTAAAAGTAACGTAATCAAACGCTTTCTTTCTAAAATAAATAAACCGAGCTTCGTCGAAGTTTGGGCTATCGGAGACAATTTGAATGACCTTGATATGCTATTGCTAGCTGATAAGGCTTTTGTGATTGACCCGAAGTCTTCAGAGTTACTCAAGCATAAACATATTAAAAATATTTCTAGCTTTGAGGATTTGCTCCAGACAGATATTGTCAGTTAGCCGATCGGTGCCATAGCCTACTTGATTGCTCTCTCCAAAAGCGCACTATATGTAAACT
>JALRHB010000153.1 GCA_023253245.1 Polynucleobacter sp.
AAACTCATGCCACCTGCTGAAGCGATTGCTAATGCTTGCAAAAATTCACGGCGATTTAATGACATATTTAGTCCTGTTAAGAAAACAGGCCTTTCGGCCCGTTTTGCTGTGTGTTATTTGTTAACGGGTGACTCAGGGTCAAGCAATAAAGCCATCACATCCTGCATTTGTTTCTCAGTTAAGAGTTTGAAATGTCCAAAACGAGGCATGTTGCTGCAAACGTTATAGGCCTTAGAGTTATTAATACGATTCCAGGTGTACTCTACAACCTCCTTAGAGTAGCCTCTCAACTTACCGTAATTCCATAAAGATGGGCCAATGTTGCCATAGGACACTTCTTTAATATTAATTTGATGGCAGTTGTAGCAACCACCACCATTTACTGATCCAGCCTTATCAGACCAAGTTGCTCCTCTACCACTTTGAGCAATTTTTTCGCCACTTTTCCAGTCGCCAATGTATTTACCATCAGAAGGCTGTTTGATCGTAGCCATGTTTTCGTTCTGAATCTTTTCACGAGTCTTTGGATCCCCGCCACCATTAAGATTTACTGGGTTTGAACAGAACTTTTGAGCCGCGTCTTGATCTAAACGATCTAATCCTGCCTGTCCTTTAGCCTGGAAGCTAGTAGACATCATTTTTTCAAAAGGAGTGGCGGCACAAGCAGTACCAGCTACAGCTAGGAGCGTAAATGCCAAAATTGATAATTTGTTTTTCATATTATTTATCTCCAGCGATTAACGCTTCAGTCCTGGTGCATTCATAGTTCCGCCCTTAGCATTCACAGCCATATACATGGAGACTGCGATGGTATCTTCAGAAATATAGATAGGCTCTGGGAAGCGTTGTTGACGGTAGCAATCGTTTAAGCGGCGTTGCATTGTCCAGAAGGTACCGCTAGATACACGGTATGCCGGCCAGTAACCCCATCCTAAAGCAGCACCTTTTTGCTCGGTGAGATTAGGCAAATCCTGCAAACGAATTCGCTTGCCATTAGACGCGTGGCACGATGCACAGGAGAAATCCATTGGGCCACCTTGGTAAAAGAATGATTCTTTACCCATTTGGTAAGCTTGCTTTTCCTTAGGGTGTTTAGCAACAACATTAATGGGCATCCCCTTAGATTCAGCAACTACATAGGCCACAACAGCCTCAAGATCTTTTCTCTTACCCTTGCCAAATCCAGCCTTGATAATCTCGTTTGCATCATAGCCTTGTAACTTAGACATACAAGTGACTAGACGAGACTCTAAATCTTGAACTTGGTTGGTATCTTTAAAGTACTTTGGCAACTGTGTATAAGCACCCTTTACAACACCAGGGCCCATACCTAGATCACATTTTTGTAAAGAGACATTCTTGGGGCCCATGGGCTTCTTCCAAATATCTTCACCAGCTGCCTCATATAGATCAGCAGGGTTACCATCGGCGATCATTGCGCGATATTTTTCAATTTCATCAGTTGGGGCTCCGCCAGTTGGAGCAGAAGTTGAAGCTTCATTCTTTGTTGGCGCTGAACAGCCTTGTAGCGCCACAAATATCCCAATAATTACGCCGTATAAGATACGTGTCTTCATGGTAACCCTTTTTATAGTTTTATTAATGTCGTAAAGAATTAAGAAGCAGTTGCTTCATCAGTACGCTTATCGCCTTTGCTATCGTTCCAAGTAACCACAATTTTGTCGCCCTTGGCACCTTTATATTTAAAGTTCAAAAATGGGTCTTTAGAGACAGCTGGACCAAATTGAGCATTAAATACATCCTTACCATTTGCGGTAACTTTAACCGTGCTAATGAACCAAGCTGGAATAACTTTACCTGAAGCGTCTTTACGCTGACCAGACTCCATGTCATGTTTCATCAAAATCTTTACATCTACAATGCCGCCATTTTCGGCAGCTCTTACGCGCATCGGATCACCCATTTTGTTCCTCTTTTATTCTGTGTTTAATCAAAAATTGCTACTGAGCATTAATGCGGAGAATTAACCGCCGCAGCCACCCAAAGTAACCTTCACTTCTTTAACAGTCATCAACCACTTGCCATCGGCCTTTACCAAGCCATATACATTGGATGTTTGACCCATCTTGATACGAGTAGTCACAAATGACTCAGTTCCAGCTGGAATAAAGAATTGGGCGGCTAGGGAGCTAGGGTTCTTTTCAACCAAAATGGCCATTTGCTCAGCCTTAACAGTTGAAGTAATGCCTACAGGTACCACGGCGCCATTTTCAGCAATATCAGGGGCATTTAAAGTTACAGCAGAAGACTTATCAGGGCTACCAGCACCCAATACCTTGAATACATCTTCGATACCCTTGCCTTCAAAAGCAGCCTTATCCCACTCTTGTGCCTGAGCCACACTAATGAGGCCGGCAGATGCCATCAAACCAAATACTGCTGAATATTTCATTAGACTGCGACGCTGCTCATTCATAAAAAACTCCTTTATTAATCTTTGCTACGTAAATTTATTCCCAATTTTGCATTATTACATTCAGGTTACTACCTAATTAAGCAATTATTTGCCACCTTGAAGCACCCAGACAACTAAAGTTTTACGGTCCTCATCCGATAGCTGGGATTGAGGTGGCATAGGAATTGAACCCCAAACGCCAGCACCGCCCGCTTTTACTTTTGCCATTAACTGTTCAACCGCACCACTCTGCCCCTGATATTTCTTAGAAATATCAGCAATTGATGGTCCAACCAGCTTGGCATTGGGAGCATGGCATGCCGAGCAATTCTCGCTCTGAAAAAGCGCTGCCGGACCCTTTTTGGCTGCAGACTGAGTATCGGCGGCATGTTTTAGACCTTCACCAGATGCACCGGGTAAGTTCGCTATCGGTGGCTTAGTAGTATCGGCGCCACGGTATGGGCCATACATACGATTCTGATCGGCAATATTTCCATGGGCATTACGAGCAAAATCAGGCAATGTGGAACCGATCTGCACAAACTGAACACAATTCTTCATGCAAGAACTGCCATTGACATCAGGCTTACCATTTACACTCCAGAAGCCATGTTTAGTAG
>JALRHB010000154.1 GCA_023253245.1 Polynucleobacter sp.
ATTGGCAAAACACGTAATGGCGCAGGATCAGCCTCCTTGCGCATGACAGCCTCAACGTGCTGAACGCCACTACCGGCCGCACTGGGAGCAAAATAAACCATCCAACGGGCTATGCCAATGCTAATTCCCGCAATCAAAGCGGCACCAACCCAACCGGGAACCCCATAGAAACCAACAAGCTTCCAATGCTCTAAGAGCATAGAAAAGCGCTCGCTACCATGAACTAGCATCCAATGAAATGCGCCACCTACAAATCCCACTCCAATACCGGCAACTGCAGCAACAGCTACTAAGCGCCAAATATTAAGCCCCAGGATCTGCGATGACTCGGAAGCTGTTTGATGGGAATCTGAAGAATTAATCATGACTTTAACAACTTTAACATTGTCGCCCAAATGAAACAGGCTCAAAGGGTAACTCTAGCCAATTAGCTTCTATTGAGAATTCATTAGCGAGAATTTTTTAGAAATGATGCATACAAATGGGCTATTTGCTGTGGCTGCTCCAGCATCACTAAATGACCGGCATTTGCTAAGTGATGAGATTGAGAGTGGGGAAATTTCTTGGTTAAAGGCTTTAGTCCCGAGATATTAAATATAGCGTCACGCTCACCCCAAACAATCAATGTTGGCACTACTTGATTTGGCAATTGATTGAGAGAATTTCCATAAAAATTAACGATATCCCAAACCTGTTGATAGTGGCGATTATTGTTGCGGTACTCTTGTATTAACTGCGCTTTAATATCACCACCAATCACTGGGGGCTTTGCAAATAAAAGCCCCATCTCCAAATCAAATTGCGCAGTGTCAATCGGTATAAATGGATTAACGCCTCTAAAGATGGCATTTTTAACTTGATTGCTCCACGCAATAATTCCCAAAGGTGCGCCAATAAAAGCCAATGATCTAATCTCTTGAGGAAATTGATTGGCATATAAAGCAGCAATAGCGCCGCCCATAGAATTGCCTGCAATATGAAATGGTTTGCCACTCACTACTTTCATAAAGTGCGCAAGAGTGGCAACTTGCGACTCAAGCTGATAAATTGTGATTGGATACGTATTGCTTTGCCCATAACCCGGAAGGTCCGGAATAATCACATGAAAACCTTCGCTAACCAGAGCGCAGGCCATATCCGCCCATTGCTCCTTTTGCCCAAAGAGTCCATGAAGTAATAAAAGAGTCTGGCCACTACCGCCCTGCGTATAGCTGATCGAAGCTGCATCAATAACAATAGATTGGGATTTTAGAGGGCATGCACTATCTGTAGTTTGCGCTTGCGCCAAATTCAGGCACAAAGCACTGGCTAAACCCGCAACCCACTTATTGATTAGAGTGATATTCATTCTGATACTTTAATCTAATTACGATCACTAATAGCCTTCATCTTTATGCTACGGCTAGCCTCTTTACCTAGTGATTACTTAACTAGTAATATGTAAGCATGTCAAAAGTCATGATTGTTACAGGAGCTAGTCGCGGTATTGGAGCTGCGACCGCAAAACTAGCGGCTAGCAAAGGGTTTGCTGTTTGTGTCAACTACAAATCACATGCCAAAGAGGCTCAAGCCGTGGTTGATGAGATTAAAAACAGCGGGGGCTTAGCTATCGCTGTCAAAGCAGATGTGACTATCGCTAGCGAAGTGAATAAGCTCTTTGCGGAAACAGTAAAGACTTTTGGAAGACTTGATGCTCTAGTTAATAATGCAGGAATACTAGAAACCCAAATGCGGCTAGAGGATATGTCGAGCGAGCGTATTGAGCGCATCTTCAATGCGAATGTCTTCTCAACTATTCTCTGTATTCAAGCGGCTATCAAAATCATGTCAACTCGGCACCATGGATCTGGCGGCTCCATCGTAAATGTATCTTCTGTGGCATCCCGCCTTGGCTCTCCGCGGGAGTATGTTGACTATGCGGCCTCTAAAGGAGCCATCGATACACTCACCATTGGATTGGCAAAAGAATTAGCAATTGATGGCATTCGTGTTAACGCCGTTCGACCTGGATATATCGACACGGATATTCATGCTAGTGGCGGCGAGCCAAATCGAATTGAACGGGTAAAGCAGTTTGTTCCTATGCAAAGAGGTGGATCTGCCGTTGAAGTGGCCTCAGCGATTGTTTGGCTGGCATCTGACGAATCCCCCTATACAAATGGCTCATTTATTGAGATAGCTGGCGGTAACTAAACGACATATATCTGCTGCATTACTACAAGCATATATCTAAATGCTTCTGTAGAATAGTTTTCATGAAACCCACTATCAAGATTGACTTTGTCTCTGATATTGCCTGCCCTTGGTGTGCCGTCGGCATAGGCAATCTCAATAAAGCTATATCGGCATTTGGCGATAAGGCGAAATTTGAAGTTCATTTTCGCCCTTTTGAGTTAAACCCCCAGATGCCTAAAGGTGGTCAAGACGCTATTGAGCATCTCACAGAAAAGTATGGCCTTACTGTGGAGCAAGTAAAAGCAAATCAGGCTCAGATTAGAGAACGTGCGCTTGAAGCCGGTTTCAAGTTTCATCCAGACGGACGTAAACGTGTATATAACACCTTTGATGCCCACCGCCTTTTGCATTGGGCAGGCAAAGAGTTTGGACTTGATAAGCAAGCAAGCTTAAAAACTGAGCTACTCAAAACTTACTTCTGCTTAGCAGTTAATTTAGATGACCAACAAAATCTTCTCAATGCTGTGAGCTCTGCTGGCCTGGATGCAGATAAAGCTAAAAATGTTCTCGAAAGCGATCTATTCTCAGATGCAGTGCGTAATGAAGAAGCTCGATATACCAGCGCTGGCATACATTCCGTACCCTCGATTATTCTGAATGATCAATATCTAATCCAGGGGGCTCAGGCA
Source organism: Polynucleobacter sp. (assembly GCA_023253245.1). Taxonomy (GTDB): domain Bacteria; phylum Pseudomonadota; class Gammaproteobacteria; order Burkholderiales; family Burkholderiaceae; genus Polynucleobacter. The sequence continues at coordinate 2,865 of JALRHB010000154.1, forward strand.
CCTGAGTCATTTATGAATGCGTTTGAACAGCTGATTGAAGTTGGTCAAGAATGACCCTAACTGAACTACGTTACATCGTGGCCGTAGCCCGCGAACGCCACTTTGGCAGAGCAGCTGATGCTTGCTTTGTTTCACAACCCACTTTGTCGG
>JALRHB010000155.1 GCA_023253245.1 Polynucleobacter sp.
GACTGACTCATTAGTGTGTTTCAATATGGTCCTATAGTATAATGGTTAGTATAGCGGCTTGTCACGCCGTTGATAGGAGTTCAATTCTCCTTAGGACCGCCAGATTGCACCGTTCGTCTAGAGGCCTAGGACATCACCCTTTCACGGTGAGTACGGGGGTTCGAATCCCCCTGGGGACGCCAAATATTTTGGCTAGTTGTGAGTATCAATAGTTAGTGACACAAGTAGCAAATGATGTATTGGAGCGGTAGTTCAGTTGGTTAGAATATCTGCCTGTCACGCAGAGGGTCGCGGGTTCGAGTCCCGTCCGTTCCGCCAAAAACAATAATTAAGGGCCTTTTGGCCCTTTTTTATTTCTGCAGTTTAATAAGAGAGTCGTGCATACGGTGTTTTCTTTGATGCTTCTATCGCTTGGCCAAGCGTGATAATTCCTCGCTCTTCAAGCAAGGGGACTAGCTTCAAAAATACTTGCGCAGTAGCAACTGCATCAGAGCACGCGTTATGACGATGCTCAATTTGCACACCTAGTAAGGCCATGCTCGACTCCAGACTATGGAGTGGTTGATTTGGATAGGCTACCGCTGAAAGCAAAAGAGTATCAATGACAGGCTGCTTGAAGATAATATGGGTTGATTGCTCTTTTAATTGTAAAAATCGCATATCAAATGCTACGTTATGGCCAAGTAGCACAGTACCTTCACAAAATTGGTAAAAACTTGGCAAAACTTGGTCAATTGGTGGTTTGTCTTGAACATCAGCTTCTGTAATTCCATGAATTTTGATGCTCTCGGCAGAAATCGAGCGCCTTGGATTAATGAGGGCCTCAAATGTTTGATCAGTATGAATAGATCCTTTGTAAACCTTGAGCGCACCAATCTGAATAATTTCATCGCCATGACTGGGTTGCAAGCCAGTAGTCTCTGTATCAAAGGCAGTGTAAATCAGACTAGCTAAAGGCCTATCTAAAAGTGACGGATCTGATGATCTATCACATAGTGATTGATAAATAGAAATCTGCTCTTTAATTTTTGCCTCTATCTCATCAATCTTATGATCTCGTTGATCAGCTAAACGATTCATAGCACGAATCACCTCGCGCAATTCCGGTGGGCCCTGAACCTCAACACGTAATTCTCGGTTGCTAGTTAACATGACCTTAAGGCGCTCTGAGGTTGCAGCAATGCCGGTAACGTAAGTATTGAATAGTCGATTGATCACCACAAAACCCAATATCAATGAGCCTAAGGTGAGGGCAAACCCCAGTGGAAATAGTTGCTGAAAATACTGGAGAAAGATAACACGGTGCTCTTCAACCCCCTGGAACCAGGCGTACATCCCAAGCACAATAAAGGGGCCCGCCATGAGGATGGCCATTCCAATGACAGCCATGAAGTAACGCTGCCGAGCAGTTAGTTTGTCCACGAATTACTCCTTAATAACATCGCATGCTTAACTGCGATCAATATAAACATTACATCTTTTGCGCTCTAGTAGGCGGCTTCGAAGCAGCTTTATACAGCGGCTCAACTGCAGGCAATAGTGCTGTTAATTGCTCGATTCTTGTCTCTCCTGAAGGGTGAGTTGATAAGAACTCAGGAGAATTCTTGCCTTGAGTTGCCTTGATCATTTTTTGCCAGACTGTGATGGCACCCATCGGGTTGTAACCTGCACGTGCTGCTAGCTCAAGCCCAATAGCATCGGCCTCTGACTCATTTTCCCTAGAATTGGGCAGTACAAATACATAATGCGCCACCTGATTAGCGGCATTTACTGCTGATCCATAACTTCCAGCGGCAGCCATGGCTACATTGACCGCAAGATTTTGTGCCATAGCTTGTGATACACGTTCCCTACCATGTTCTCTAAGGGCGTGGGCAATTTCATGGCCCATGATTGCCGCAATTTCGTCATCATTTAGATTGAGTTGCTCAATAATGCCCGTATAAAAAGTGATCTTTCCCCCAGGCGCACAAGTTGCATTCAATACCGGAGCATCAATTAAGCTCAGGCGCCAATCCCATTGTTTAGTGTCATCCCTAAAGGCTTCAGTCTGTGGGATCAAGCGATTGGCAATAAATTTCAGGCGATCATATGTAGGACCAGAGGTAACTAGGATGTTTTTCTGTTTTGCTTTTTGGTTTTGCTCGTTATAACTGATAGCCGATAGACGATCCACCTCGGCCGAAGAGATCATCATAAATTGAGAGCGATTTACTCCAACTGCACCCGGTCTTGTGGTATTAGCGCAAGATGTGAGTAGGGTAAGAAAGGCAAGGCTTAAATAAAAATAAATTCTCAAATCTAATCCTTGCCTCTATAAAAAATTACTTTTTCTTTGGGGCAGTAATTGATGCAGCCATTGCATCGTAATAGACTACCTTAACTTGCTCACCAACGTTTACATCTGCTAGTAACTCTGGATTTTTAACGGTGACTGTAGTTACCTTTCCACTAGGCCCTTTGACGGATACTAACTTCTTGGCACGATCAACCGCAATAATGTCAGCGATGATTGTTGTCGTATTTGAGATTAAACGGGTAGGCTTTTCACCTAACTTAGAAGTGGTTTCTGAAGCAGTTTCAACTTTACTACGAATGCCATCACTCTTTGTTTTAATAAGCTCAATTGCCATTGCAAGCTCATAGTTCACATTCAAACGATCACCTTTTTTAATTTGGTCAAAGTTTTTAATTTCAGGGCCAGCGACAAACTTAGACTCACCCTCATCATTTTTAAAATAGATGGTGCGTGATTTTTTATCGATTTTAGTGACCGTTCCCTCGTATAGCTGATATACAGTATTTGTTACAGCAGCATCAATAACCATAGGTTTAGACCCATCTGATTGAGCCATGATGTTTGGAGCGGTAGCGAGAAGAACACATGCAATTAGGGAGAGAGGAGCAACCTTCGTTTTCATAACTTTCCTTATTAATAACAATTTCTATACTCATATTAGCGTATTTCTTTTCTAATCAGTCGTTCATTTCGTTGTCGGACCTTC
>JALRHB010000156.1 GCA_023253245.1 Polynucleobacter sp.
GAGGAAATCCTTAAGGCGTTTCAGCTCACCGTGTACTTTTCGGTTTGGTTCTGTTCTTTAACTTTTTTAACAATTACCTCGCCACATAAGCAATCGCTCTCTTTGTCACTTTTTGGCTTTGCAATTATCAAAGCCGCTTTATGTGCCAAATTCATGTTGATAGCGCAAATGGTACGCCCTATTAAAATTGATCAGAGTAGCGGCATCGTAAAGTCTCTCTTTTTAGAGTCTATCTTTTACCTATTGGTTGTTATCAGCTTAAACTACCTAGAGGCTGGAATTGATGGCATGATTCATGGCAAACAATTTGTTGCTTCTTTGGCTGATTTTGGCAAGTCAGACCCTCTACACGTTGTGGCCATGTCAATCTTCTATTGGTTAATAGTATGGCCCTACCTCATCTTTTCAGGATTTAAGTTAGCACTAGGTAGTTCAGCAACACGCGAGCTTTTGCTTGGCAAAAAATAGTAGTCTGATCATTAATAGCTTTGTGAATAAGGAACTACAAGCCATAAATAGAAGTGCGACTAGTATTTTTCTGGCAGTCTTTTTGATGTGCTTATGTTTCTCATCAAGAATTGTCAGGGCGCAAGAAATTGAGGCGCGAACCTATTCGAATGCACCCATTGGCATTAACTTTCTGAGTGCCGGCATAGCCCAAGCCAAGAGTGGCACCTACACTTTGACAAGCGAAGTAATGAGCTTGACTCACATATTCGATGCTGGTGGCCAATCTGGAAAAATTACCTTGGTACTCCCCTATAGCCAATTAAGTGGGTCAACTAGCATAGGTGGTAGTACAGTTAATGCTAGCACCGAAGGTTTGTCCGACCCCCTCATCAAGGCGGCAATTAACTTATATGGTGCCCCCGCACTGAGTCTAGATCAGTTTAAGAATTATCAGCAGGATCTAATTGTCGGCGTCAGTATGACAGCCTCAGTTCCTTGGGGAAAATACAGTGATAGTCAAATTATTAATGTCGGCGCAAATCGATGGTTTATTCAACCTGGCATTGGCGCCTCGAAAGCCATAGGATCTTGGAGATTTGAATTGGCGGGTGCCGGTATTTTTTATACCAGCAATACAGACTTTATGGGTGGCAATTCGCTATCACAAAATCCTGTTTACTCAACACAAACACATGCCATCTATTATTTTCAGAATACGGCATGGCTATCAGTTGATGCGACGTATTTTACTGGGGGTCAATCCTATTTAAATGGATCTCCGATTAGCGGTAACCAAGAGAATTGGCGTTTTGGTGGAACGTTGTCATATCCAATCAATCGACATAACTCTATTCGACTATCAGCAAGTACCGGCGCCTACTCTAGAACTAACAATAGTTATGACCTGATAGGCATATCTTGGCAATATCGATTTGGTGGCGGTCTCTAAAGTTCAATCAGACCTCACGTAAATGCCGACGCAAGATTTTCCCCACTATTGATTTTGGCATCTCGTCGATGAAAATAATTTTTCTTGGGCGCTTGTAACTTGTCATCTGCTCTTTGCAATACGAAATCACCTGGGCTTCACTCAAATTCGGATCTGTCTTAACAATGAAGGCCTTGACGATTTCGCCAAGCTTACGATGCGGTGCGCCAACGACCGCACACTCACCCACTCCAGGGATCTGGCAAATAATTTCCTCAACTTCGTTAGGAAATACTTTGAAACCAGCTACAACAATCATATCCTTTAAGCGATCTACAATCTGCACAAAACCATCAGGACTCATGGTACCGATATCACCAGATTTAAAGTAACCATCCTTTGTCATGCATTGCTGGGTGTCTATGGCTCTATTCCAGTAACCTGCCATTACCTGAGGCCCTTTAATGGCGATTTCACCAGGACAAGAAAAAGGAACTTCATTTTCATTTTCGTCCAGAATCAATACTTCAGTTCCAGGCACAGGCATGCCAATTGATCCGGTAAATTCAGTGACAAAGGGTGTATTCACGCACACTACAGGCGAAGTTTCTGAAAGACCATATCCTTGAGCTATAGCCACCCCAGTCAATTTTTGCCAGAGCTGCGCGGTTTTCTTTTGTACCGCCATACCACCACCTATGGTTACTAGCAAATTAGGGAGCTTTACTTTTGAAAATTCAGGGCGATGGATGAGCGCATGAAACAAAGTATTCACTCCTGGAAAGATATTAATTTCTGGATGCCTAGCAAGATATTTAATGAAAGCGCTAATGTCCCTTGGATTGGCGACCAATAGTAGCTTACCGCCTTTGCGCATACCTAAAAATGCACAAGCTGTTAAGGCAAAAATATGAGTTAAGGGTAAGGCGCACAAAAAAACGAGTTGCTGATCTTGACGAGATACCAAAGCGGGCTGTAACCATGCTTCTATTTGCAGAATATTGGCAAGTATATTTCGATGCAGCAAAACCGCACCTTTTGAGATGCCCGTAGTGCCACCGGTGTATTGCAGAAAGGCAATATTTTCCAGGCTTAAAGCTGGTCTTTTGTAACCATGCCCTCTTCCAATCTTTAGTGCCTGATTAAATTTAATACATGAAAAACTCCAAGGCGGCACAATTTTTTTAACGTGGCGGGCAATTAAATTCACCAGCACACCCTTGGGTCCCAAGCTTTCACCAAGACTACTAACGATGACTTTTTGTACCAGCGATGGCATGCCAATAGATTGATAAATATGGGCAAAGTTTTCTAAGATTGCCAGAACCTTTGCACCACTATCGCGCAATTGATGTTCTAGCTCACGGGGCGTATAAAGAGGATTAACATTAACTACCGTGTAACCTGCACGCAGAGTCCCCAGCATGGCAATTAAGTATTGCGGCACATTTGGGAACATGATTGCTATGCGCGCTCCAGGCTCAAGGCCGAGAGTCTGTAGGTAAGCTGCAAATTCCAGAGATAATACGTCTAAGTTGCGATAAGACATTGTCTTACCCATGGACTCCAT
>JALRHB010000157.1 GCA_023253245.1 Polynucleobacter sp.
ATAGAAGTTTTATTTTATCGAAATGATGCCGTCCTGGAGTGAATTTGTCCCTTATTTCTGAACCTACTGCCTCTTTTAGTCCTCTTTATGAGCAAATCAAGGCTATGATTTTGGCAAGCTTGCAAGCCTCTGAATGGCTGCCTGGAGATGCGATCCCCAGTGAAATGGAGTTGGCAGCACGCTATGCGGTCAGTCAAGGTACGGTACGCAAAGCTATTGATGAGCTGGCTGCTCAAAATCTCTTGGTGCGACGTCAGGGAAAAGGTACCTTTGTGGCCACACACCAAGAGGAAGACTTTCAATATCGTTTTTTGCGCTTGGAACCGGACTCAGGTGAACGATTTCATTTAAAAAATCAGTTTTTGAGCTGTGAATGCATCAAATCCAGTTCGCATATAGCAAAACTTCTTAAATTAAAGCCGGGTGACGCCGTCATTCATATTGAGCGCGTCCAGAGCTCAGACGGCAAACCCATTGTTTTTGAGGAGATTTGGTTGCCAGAGGGGCGCTTTCAAGGCCTTTCACTCGAGGCGCTAAACGCTTGGCCTGGACCTGTTTATGCCTTTTATGAGTCTCATTACGCCACCCATATGGTTAGAGCTGAAGAAAAAATCAAAGCTGTCCTTGCCGACGAAAGTCTCGCAAGGCATCTGCGGGTTTTGGTTGGGGCGGCGCTTCTTTCGGTAGAGAGAGTAGCCTTTACTTATGGAAATAAGCCCGTCGAAGTGCGTCATGCTCGATACGACACCTCCAAACAGCACTATGACAATAAATTGAACTAGGCAGTAAACTCAATCACTCAGTAAAAACCATTAAAAACGCCCCAAAAACACTAACAATCCTTCAAACGACCTCAGGTTTCTAATAGAATATGCTGCATCACAACAAAACCTTTTTGAACCTCCTCCAAAACAGGAAGATTAGCCATGGTTGACGCCCATCAAGAAGTAAATAATGCCAAGCCCGTATATCGGAATATTGGTTTAGCCCAACTAATGAAATATCGTTTACCGTGGGCTGGAAAAGTATCCATCTTGCACCGTATCAGTGGTGCGGCTCTGTTTTTAATGCTGCCATTTTTGCTTTATCTTTTCGATCAAAGCTTGGCGTCGGAGATGAGTTACCAGCAATTTCAGTCGATCATGAGCCATGCCTTAGTCAAGATTATTTGCCTTGGTTTAATTTGGGCTTTCTTGCATCATTTCTGCGCAGGAATTCGTTATCTCCTTCTTGATTTAGAAATTGGCGTAGAGAAAGCGGATGCTAATCGTTCTGCAATCCTTGTATTTTTCTTAGGCCTCGCATTAACTGCGATTGTTGGTCTTAAGTTATTTGGCTTTTATTAAGCTCCTCATCACTAGGGAAATCTTATGCCTATTTATCAAATTGGACCAAAGCGTTTAGTAGTTGGTGCGCACTATGGCTTGAAGGAATGGATTATTCAACGAGTCACTGCCATTGTGATGGTGGTGTTTACTGTTGTCTTGCTGGTTGATTACCTGATTGCGGGTAGCGCCACTTATGAAGGTTGGGCAAGCTTGTTTAGCAACCAGTTCATGAAGCTTTTGACGCTATTGGCTTTTTTTAGTGTCTTCTATCACGCTTGGATTGGTATTCGTGATATCTGGATGGATTACATCAAACCCGTCAGTATTCGCTTAACACTGCAAGTGTTAACTGTGTTGTATCTTGTGGCCTGTGCGGCTTATGCCGTACAAATTTTGTGGAAAGTGTAAGTCAATGACTGCGATTAAAAAAGCATTGCCACGCCGTCGTTTTGATGCGGTGATTATTGGTGCCGGCGGTTCCGGTATGCGCGCTTCTTTGCAACTAGCTGAAGCAGGATTAAATGTAGCGGTGTTAACAAAGGTCTTTCCAACACGCTCTCATACGGTTGCGGCGCAAGGTGGTATTGGTGCTTCACTAGGAAACATGAGTGAAGATAATTGGCACTATCACTTCTATGACACCATTAAAGGTTCTGATTGGTTGGGTGATCAGGATGTAATCGAGTTTATGTGCCGTGAAGCACCTAAAGTAGTTTATGAGCTTGAGCATTTTGGCATGCCATTTGACCGTAATCCAGATGGCACGATTTATCAACGCCCATTTGGTGGTCATACTGCTAACTATGGCGAGAAGCCTGTTCAGCGTGCATGCGCTGCTGCTGACCGTACAGGTCACGCCATGTTGCATACTCTGTATCAACGAAATGTTCGTGCCAAGACCAACTTCTTTGTTGAGTGGCTTGCACTAGATTTGATCCGTGATGAGGCTGGAGATGTTGTTGGTGTAACAGCTCTTGAGATGGAAACTGGTGAGGTTTATATTCTTGAAGCCAAGGTGGTCATGATGGCTACTGGTGGTGCTGGCCGTATTTGGGATGCATCTACCAATGCATTCATTAACACTGGTGATGGTATGGGTCTTGCGGCTCGCGCTGGTATTCCTTTAGAAGACATGGAGTTCTGGCAATTTCACCCGACTGGCGTAGCTGGTGCAGGTGTATTGTTGACAGAGGGTTGTCGTGGCGAAGGCGGTATCTTACGCAATAAAGATGGTGAGCGTTTTATGGAGCGGTATGCTCCCACTTTGAAAGATTTGGCGCCTCGTGACTTTGTATCGCGCTCAATGGACCAAGAGATCAAAGAAGGGCGTGGTTGTGGCCCCAATGGCGACTATGTGGTTCTAGATTTGACACACATTGGTGCCGATACGATCATGAAACGCTTGCCTTCCGTTTATGAAATCGGCATCAACTTTGCTAACGTTGATGTAACCAAAGAGCCTATTCCGGTTGTGCCAACTATTCACTATCAGATGGGCGGTATTCCTACCAACATTAACGGTCAAGTTGTTGTTCCTGCTAATGGTAAGCACAATGAGATTATTAATGGCCTTTACGCAATTGGTGAGTGCTCATGTGTATCGGTTCACG
>JALRHB010000158.1 GCA_023253245.1 Polynucleobacter sp.
TTTCGATTTTAATGTCGAAATATGACAATTTGCCAATTCTGATGCAGAAATGAATATTTTGTCGTTTAAAACGAAACTTCATTACACACTCAATGAAGTCAGTCCTAGCCTTTTGATTTGCCTGGGAAAATTATTAAAGCGATTTATTACTGCTCCAAGGGCTTAAAAGATAAGCCACCCTGTAGGATGGCTTTGGTGGCCATTCATTTATTAACATGGGTGTTGTTTGTCTAAAAACCTTTTGATACCTATTGATTTGGCGGAATCCGCTATGACCACTAACGACCATAGCAGTCATTTATCATAGGTCGGCAACTGAACCGAAACACACAAACCGGAATGATTCTTTTCATCCCTAAATGCCAAGTCAACCCGTGCTCCAATTTTTTCAGCGATTGCTCTCACAATTGCAAGCCCTAAACCAGATCCAATTTGATTTGTACCCAAGCTACGATAAAACGGTTCAAAAACGCGATCCCTCTCTTGAAGGGCGATGCCAGGACCCGTATCACAAACACTAATAATTGCATGACTATCTTTTTTGCAAACTTTAAGATCGATTCGACCATGATCTGGTGTGTAGCGAATTGCATTTTCTACTAAATTCTTGAGAAGAGTAGTTAAATCTAGCTCACTAGCCAATGCTAATATATCCTCCGATCCTTCAACGCCAATATCTAAAAACTTAGTCTCAGCAATTGGCATAAGTTCTTCTAAAACATGGCGGAATACAGCCTGAATAGACACTGGGTATTCTGGGCAAACTTTTGAAGATTGCACTTTTGCCAAAGTAAGGAGTTGTTCAAGTAAATCTCGATTACGATTTATTCCTTTACGTAATACGTCAATTCTCTCACGAGCCTCAGGAGACATTTTGAATTGAGCAACCCGCTCTGCTTGCAAAGATAATGCTGTTATTGGCGAACGCATTTCATGAGCGGCGTCGGCAATAAAACGTCTTTGTAAGAGCAAAGATTGACTCACTCGCCCTAACAAGTGATTTATAGCAACCACAAAGGGCCTCAGTTCTGTTGGTAAATTAACCTCTTCCATTGAGTGCAGCTCTTGCTCAGTACGAAGATCAATGTCATCAGCAAGACTCTTAATAGGCTGGAATATCCTTCTCACAAGATAGGCCACAATAAATAAGAGGGCAGGAAGCACAAGTAGAAATGGCATTACTGTTCGCAATGCGCTGTCGCGGGCGATTTCATCTCTGAAGCTTATGGGTTGCAATATAGCGATACGCTCACCACCATCCAAAGTCTTAAGGATAGCGCGGTAATCTTTTCCATCAATTTGTAAACTCTGTAGACCATCGAGTGAAGAAGCTGATATGCTTAACAATGCAGGTGTATTTCCAAGCTGTTGAACAATAATGTGTGATTCAGCGTCACCTAACTTATCATGCCCGCCTTGATTTAATGCGTCTGATGACAATGATTGCTGAGTAATGAAGTTGGAAACCTGTCGTAGCAGGTCATCTTGAAGTTCATGCGCCTCACCATAGGCAGACCTAAATGCAATAATTCCGGCAATTAGAGCGAACCCTAAAATACAAATCGCTATGCTGAAGGATATTTTAAATTGCAGAGAATTTGCTAAACGTTTTTTGAAACCATCCATCCCACCCCCCTTACATTCTTAATATGCTCGGCACCAAGCTTGCGTCGCAGGGCATGAATCAAAAACTCTACAGCATTACTCTCAACCTCTTGACCCCAAGCATATATACGATCTTCCAAATCACCCCGAGACAAAATGGTACCAGGGCGAGATAATAAGGCTTGAAGTAAAGAAAATTCTTTTGAAGATAGTTGAGCACTCTTGCCATCCGCGGTAGAAGCCTCCTTGGTAGCTAGATCTAGAGAAATAACCCCGTTACTAATTACAGAAACTGAACTACCATCTTTTCGACGAATGACGGCACGCATACGAGCCATCAGTTCAGCCATATCAAATGGTTTGACGATGTAGTCATCAGCACCACCATCTAAGCCACGCAATCGATTCTCTAGATCATCGCGGGCAGTAATAATAAGTATAGGTATGGGGTTATGGCTAGCACGAATACTTCCAAGAATATCTAGGCCGTCTTTGCCCGGCAACCCCAAATCTAGAAGGATGACATCGTAGTGCTGGCAAGCCAGTGAAGTCAGCGCAGTTTGGCCATTTTGTACCCAGTCAACCGCATATGCCTCATCTTCTAATGTGCCCTGAATTGCGGGGCCGATCATTAAGTCATCTTCAACGAGCAAAACCCGCACCGCCTTCTCCTAATTTAGAAAAAATACATCAATGGGCTTTTTGAGCGGCATGATGCTGAAACATAAAAAGACAAAGCAGTATGAACCCCATTAAAACAACTGAGGCGCTATAGCGACTTAGCGCTAAGCCACCTGCAGCTAAAGGCTTATCTAAATAATCACCAACAACGGCACCTAAAGGTCTTGTCAAAATAAATGCCATCCAAAATAAAGCGGTTTTAGAAATCTTAGAGCGAAAGTGCAATATCACTAATAGTCCTAGTAGCCCACTATACACAATAGTGCTACCGGTGTAACCAAGACCTGCCGTATCGGCCGACCAATCACCTAAAGCCGTTCCCAACGTTTGTGAAAACATAATAGTGACCCAGTAAAAAATTTCGGCCTTAGGTGAATAGATGCTTTGCACGGATATCGATCCAAGTGTTCGATGCCATAAAGCTAAAGAAACTGTGAGTAACGTTATTAGAATGATAGCGCCACCTACATAACCAATTCCCAATGAGCGATCTACAAAATCAGCCAAGGTGGTCCCTACTGTAGTCGTGGCAATAATCGTAATCCAATACAACATAGGATGAAATTGCTTGGCTTTAATTTGAGCCGCCACAGCAAGTGCAAAGATAGCAGCAAATATCCCAGTGCCAGCTAGATACCCAAAGCCCAT
>JALRHB010000159.1 GCA_023253245.1 Polynucleobacter sp.
AGTTTGAAAGCCGATTTGGAGATCTGTGCGAAAGCGGTTTTCTCCAAGATTAAATGCACGCTGGCTAGAGTAGCTGCCAGTGGGACTGATTAAATAAGCTGCAACACCGAGATAGGTTCTAGTGGCTCGATTGGAATAAGGCCAAATTGCTGTAGCGATACTAAGATCGCCAATTCCCGTATCGCTTGAATAACTTGCCAGTGATCCCCCCGGCTTGATAGTTCCGTAGGGTATTTGTACAAAAGTGACTGCTGGTAAGTTGCCAAAATTGTAAGTGTGTGAGCCACGCAGAATGGCAATCTGGCTATCAATCACAGGGTTGCCTGGCGCTACTGTGCCATTGCGATAAAACGTAGAATTTTCTGAATTGAGATAACTAAGTGTGAGGTAATTTTTGTTGGGTTGGGGGGCAACAACATCATTTGGTTGCAAATCTACAGCCCACGCAAAGGTTGGCCCAATGAGGAAGAAAAATAGAGTTAAGAGGCGACTTACAGACATAGCCCCCGCATTTTAATTCTATATTCGGTTTTGCTGACCACCCCTGGAAATATCCCAGTAGGGCAGCTTTCTTCAGGGAACTATCAAGATTAAAATGCACGTACACAGGCGGTCGCCATTTAGTAGATCGACGGCCTAATGATATTAATACCTTGAGTAATTCAATGCCAATTGAATAGTCTGCAAGTGGATTGTCACTGTGGAATGAATTTCCTTGCCGTAACCCCCGGCCATACTAAAAGCAATCGGCACCTGATGATCTTTTCCATATTGAAATACTCGCTCGTCTCTAAGACGCATACCGGCTTTAGTAATTTTGAGTTTCCCCAAACGATCTTCTTTGTGCGGATCTGCGCCGGCTAAGTAAATAATAAAATCGGGTCTAAATTGATCATGCATGGTGTTCAAGGCCCGATCTAAAGCCTCTAAATATTGATTGTCTGAGCAACCATTTTCTAAACCAATATCTAAGTTGCTAATCTCTTTTTGAAAGGGAAAATTATGTTCCCCATGAATAGAGAGTGTAAAGATTGAGGGATCATGCTGCAGAATTGCGGCAGTGCCATTGCCCTGATGCACATCTAAATCGACAATAGCGACTTTAAGTTTGGGGTGCACTTCTTTTAGAAGTGCGCGAGCAGCAATTGCTGAATCATTAAAAACGCAGAAGCCACTGCCACGATCGCGATAGGCATGGTGTGTGCCTCCTGCTAAATTAGCTGCTAAGCCTTCATCAAGTGCCACTTTTGCCGCTGCCAGGGTAGCCCCGGCAGATCTTCTCGAGCGCTCTACCATTTGAGCGCTCCAAGGAAAGCCAATTTCTCGCTGTTCTTGTGGGCTAAGGTCACCTCTGATGATTTTCATTAAATAGACAGGATCATGCGCATACAAAATCTGGGTATCGCTAATGGCGGGAGCCTCCACCAATTCGATGGTGTCTAGATTTTTGACGAGGTTTCGCAGTTGGCTGTACTTTTCCATCGGAAAGCGGTGCCCCGGAGGAAGTGGTAAAACATAGTGGTCGGTATAAAAAGCTTTCAATGACTGCTCATAATTTGCGGGTTTGCAATTAAAGCTAGTCTATTCGTTTTTAATTAGGTAGGTATGACGCTTTCTAAAAAAATGGGCTTCAAAGGCAATAAGGCATTTTTGCCAACCAAAAATTGCTTTGTTTGCGGCAGGGAAATGACCTGGCGCAAGTCTTGGGCAAAAAATTGGGAAAATGTGAAGTACTGCTCTGAGGCTTGTCGTGCTCAAAAGTCTTTAGCCCGCCCTCATGGAGTAAAGCTGTGAAGCTTGTGATTTATTGGTTTCGTAATGATTTACGGCTAGTTGATAATCCTGCTTTTGTAAGAGCCAATGCTATTGCAGATTCTGTGCTGCCGATTTACATACATCAGGCCTCTAGTTTAAAAACTGATTATGGCTTTGAGAGAGTTGGCATGCATCGCCAGCATTTTCTGTTTCAATCCTTAGATTCTCTTCGAGCTCAATTACAAGACCTTGGATCGGATCTTAGAGAATATGAAGGGCAACCCGAAGAGGTAATCTCAGATCTGATGAAGGGGGTTGGTGCGGATGCGGTGTACTGCGAACATATAGAGGCGCCAGAAGAAATCGAACAGTGCAGGCGCATTAGAGGGCAAGGTATTGCTCTCGAAGAGATTTGGCAATCTAGCATGTTGGATCCTCGCGTATTGCCCTTTGATCTTGTGAAAATGCCTGATGTATTTACCCAGTTTCGACAAGCGGTAGAGAAGGAAAAGTTAACATTTACTAATCCAATCAGTGCACCCAAATCACTATCACCTCTACCAAAGAATTTACAAGTTCAAAATTTACCAAAGAGAGTAAATTTTGAAACTGCGACATCCTACTACCAGGGTGGAGAGGAAGTAGCGCAGGCTCATCTTGTTCAATATCTAGGGCGACGCTTGCCAGACACCTATAAGCAAACACGTAATAAGCTCATTGGAATTGATTACTCCAGCAAGTTTTCTCCATGGCTGGCTTTGGGTTGCATTTCAGTGCGCGATATCGCTTGCCAAATAGCAAAGTATGAGAGGCGCCATGGCCCTAATGAGGGAACTTATTGGCTTTGGTTTGAATTATTGTGGCGAGATTATTTTCGCTTTATCCATTTTAAGTATGGCAAAAAACTGTATCAAGCTCGGGGCTTGGGAAAGGCCGCAGCTAAAACTTTTGATTCCTCCCAATTTGAGCGCTGGTCGCAGGGTAAGACCGGTATTGATTTTATCGATGCGGGCATGCGTGAACTCTCTCATACTGGATTTTTATCTAATCGGATGCGACAGATAGTGGCGAGTTATTGGATATACGACTTAGGGGGAGATTGGCGAGCTGGCGCTGCTTGGTTTGAGTCGCAGCTCATAGACTATGATGTTTATAGTAATCAAGGTAAT
>JALRHB010000015.1 GCA_023253245.1 Polynucleobacter sp.
GAAATGACATTATGCAAGCAAACCATAGGTAATTAGCTAAATACTTGCAATGACGTAGTGCACATTTTAGAGCGATTTTTCTTGGCTCTACTGAGCCCGTTTTGCTCAATCGCGCAGCTATTGGCTTTATAGAAGTAAGAAATGGGGGTATGCTAAACCATCATGCGGGACACACGCACCTATTTAATGGACAACGGCCAGCCTTATGTGATTCGCCCTATCCAACCTCAAGATCGAGAGCGCATCATTGCCCTTTTTGACCATCTGTCGCCTCAAAGTCGTTACCTTCGCTTTGCCCATGCCATCTCTAAGCTCCCAGATGCCTTTTTAGAGGATATTTTGGAGTTGGACTACCAAACTGAAATGGCATTAGTGGCCATTTTGCAATCAGCAAGCACACAAGATGAGCTTATTGGCATGGCTCGTTATGTCACTCTACCAAATTCTTTCATATGCGAATTCTCCATCAGCGTGGCTGATCAGTATGCTTCGCATGGTATTGGGACACAATTGATGCTTGAACTCATTGCCTATGCAAAAGTTCAGGGCTTGCAAGAAATGATAGGCTATGTTCTGAACTCAAACCCAAAAATGCTTAGTCTCGTTGATGAAATCGGGTTCAAAATTTATCAACTAGAAGGTGATCCAGATTTTAAAAAAGTCAGTCTTGCTCTTTAAAATCAAGTGCTATGTCAAAATCTCTGAAGATAGATCCAAATAATTCGACCCTGATCATGATTGATTTTCAGGGGCGACTAATGCCAGCCATTGAAAATGCAGAAAGCGTGCTTCAACATAGCTTACGCATAGCCCAGATTGCGCAGCTATTAAATATTCCAATTATTGGCACGGAACAGAGTCCACAAAGTCTTGGCAGTAATCTGGAGAGCGTTCAAAAATACTGCGGCATCACCATTAGTAAAGAGCACTTTAATGCCTGTGCTGATGGACTGATAAATGTTTTACCCAGCGGTAGAAATCAATTGGCTTTAGTCGGATGCGAAACGCATGTTTGTCTCATGCAAACTGCCCTGGGCCTTATCGAGTGTGACTTTGATGTGGCTATTGTGGTTGATGGCGTTGGATCAAGACGTACGCTTGATAAAGAGCTTGCTTTAGAACGATTGAAAGCATCTGGGGCAAGACTCATTAGCTCAGAAATGCTCGCTTTTGAATGGCTTGTTTCAACCCACAATCCTCACTTCAAAGATATTCTGAAGCTAGTCAAATAAATCAGCTGTCCTAAGTTCGCTTTCTTTGCTATTCTGCGATTTCAACCAAAGGATCATTATGACCAACGATACGCAAACCCAAAACGACGAAGATTTTAATTACGGTTGCGAATGCGCCATGACGCTACTCAATGAGCCCACTGAAGATTGTCTTAATGATTTAATAGATGAGCTTGATGAAGATGGCATGATTGCCACCGAGGTAGTTTATGGAATATTGGCTACCATTCTGATGAGCATGACTTCAGAAGATGGTGATGAAGACCAATAATAATTACCCGCCTCAATATTCTGAGGAAATCTGCCGAGCAAACTGATCCATGGCCCGCGCCATAGTGATATCGAGTTCAGTAAGCCCATCAACAGAGTGGGTGCTCAAAGAAACCGTTACTCGATTCCAAGAGTTACACCAATCAGGATGGTGATCGATTTCTTGTGCAAATACTGCACATAACTTCATAAACTCAAATGCCTGCTCAAAATCAAGAAAGGTAAATTGCCGCTGTAGGGTTTTTAAGTCTGCAGACAGCTTCCAATCAGGCAACTCCTGCTGAAAATTAAATTCCTGAACTATCAATTTTGGCTCAGACATGAGGTGCATCCACGCTTTTAGAGAGCAAATTTAGATCTTGTGGATAAAGCCAACACCACTCACCTTCTTTCAGACTCTCGGGCATTTCATATTGACCAATCTTAGTGCGGTGCAATTTAGCTACATGATTCCCTACTGCAGCCATCATTCGCTTAACCTGATGATAGCGCCCCTCCACAATAGTCATTGCTAGAACATACTCACTGATTTGCTCACAAGCGGTGGCATAACATGGCCTAGGATCATCATCCAATACCACACCATTCAACAGATGATCTATTTGCTTTTGAGTAATAGGCTCGGGAGTAGTAATCTGATAGACCTTACCAATATTTTTCTTAGGGGTAGTCATCCGATGAATAAATTGCCCATCATCAGAAATCAATATCAGGCCGGTTGTATCAAAATCTAACCTCCCAACGCACTGCAAGCCACGCTCTATAAAGGGTCTTGGCAAAAGACTATAGACACTAGGGTGATGAGTGGTCTTATGAGAGCACTCATAATTGGGCGGCTTATTAAAAGCAATATAGGCTTTTTCGTGGAACTCCCAATCTTGACCCTCCACATTGAGTATCAAGCCTTCCGTAGATAAGCGCTCCTCTGGATCCTGGGCTAAGACACCGTTCACCTTAACCAGATCTGCATAAACTAAGTCGCTGCAATAGCGCCGGGTACCAAAACCCTGGCTAAATAGAATTTTTTCGAGTGAAAGTGGTTTAGCCATATCAAATGCCGAGCATACTACAAAGCCGATCTATTTTGCGACTCTTTAATGAAGTCATTATGATGTCAAAAGACCAATCATCTTGATATCGATTTTGTCCTCAACACAACTCCGAAGTAATGACATATGCTTTCTAGACCATCTCCCAGAAGTCCTCTTCACACCCGCGAAATTGTTTTTCAAGGTTATGCACGCGAAGATGGTTTGTGGGATATCGAAGCACACTTAAGAGATTTCAAATCTCACCCTTTTACTACTGGTGGCAAGACTTGGGAGCCTGGAGAGGCATTTCATGATATGTGGGTTCGCATCACCGTCAATTCCGAGTTGACCATTCAGGCACTTGAAGTGGCAATGGACAGCCATCCCCACCCTGAATGTCCCCAAGTCATTCCGCCGATGGATGTCTTAATTGGAGAACGCCTGGGCAAAGGATGGCGCAAGGTCATTAACGAGCATTTGGGAGGCATTAAAGGATGCACCCATTTACGCGAGTTGCTAGCCAATATCGCAACCGCCGCCTTTCAGTCGATACCAGGCGCACTCTTTGACCCGGATGAAAATAAGCCACCGCTCTATCTAGGAACCTGTAAATCTTGGGATTTTGATGGCCCGGTTGTGATGCGTCAGTATCCGAAGTTTTATCGCTGGAAGGGATAAGTTAAGAGCATTTAAGCAAACTCACCTCGATGGATGCTAAAAGCATTAAAGGTCTGCTGTACTGGCATTAATTCCACTAAATTGATATTCACATGGCTTGGTAGGGTTGCTGACCAATAAATTGTCTCTGCTACGTCATCAGCGCTAAGAGCCTGTACTCCACTGTAAACCTTCTCAGCCTTGCCATCATCCCCTTTAAATCGCACATTCGAAAATTCTGTTCCAGAGGCCATACCTGGCTCCACGCAAGTCACACGCACGGGTGTGCCAATCAAATCAGCCCTGATATTCAAGCTAAATTGCCGAACGAACGCCTTGGTTGCACCATATACATTACCTCCAGGGTATGGGTAATTGGCAGCCACTGAACCGACGTTAATTACATGTCCGCATTTGCGCTCTACCATCCCGGGCAATATTGCGCGCGTCATATGAACTAGACCCTTAATATTGGTCTCGATCATTCGATCCCAGTCCGACAATGATGCTTGATGCGCAGGTTCTAAGCCCAAAGCTAGGCCCGCATTGTTTACAAGCACCGTCACACTGGAAAACTCTGGAGGAAGGGATGATGCTAAATGATCAACTTGACCACTATTACAAACATCCATCTGTAAGGTGAGTAATTTTTTTGCTTGATCAGCCTGCAAGGAAGCTTTGAGAGCTTCAAGTCTCTCCACGCGCCGACCCAGAGCAATGACGCGATGCCCATGCGCCAAGAAGCGTCTAGCAGTTGCCTCTCCAAAACCAGCGCTTGCACCAGTGACCAATACCGTATGTTCCATATTCTATTTACTCTTTGTGTTGTTTGTTGACGTACACGACAGTCATTTATATTAACGCTTATATGAAATTGTTGCGAAACCTTCTTATATTGCTCATTCGCTGCGTTGCCACAGGCATATTAGCAATTGCAACAAATTTAGCTACGGCTGGTGAGAGTAAATTTTCTGGAAATTTTTTAGGCCTTCAATACACCCCAGACCAGCAATCAGCTCAGCGCGTTCTCGAGTTTTGGGCTTATCACGACACCTTAGCTGGGGACACTAATAGCGATATTTTGAAATTAAGATATTACCAACCTCTACAAATGGATCAGTGGCGTGCGACCATGAGGCTGGATACCTCATATGTTTCCAACTATGGTCCCACTCTTCCGCAACATTCCTCTGGAACCTATAGCGCAGGCAATACTTTGCTCACTGTTTGGGGAAACCATCCTGACATCATGAAATACTGGGGTGGCACAGTGGGAGCAAGACTAGTCTTCCCTTTTGGCAATAATGGTCAATGGGCAGTTGGTCCGCAAATTGGAACGGTCTATATCCCCCCAGAGGGAAGTAAATCTCGCATTTCTGATTTTTCACCATTAGTGCGCTACATGTATGGCTTTGATACTAAAAATAATTCATTTGCCATCAATCCAAGTCAACCCGCCCTGGTGCGTAATCTCAATCTCTTCCCCACCATTGGAATTAACCTCACACCTAAAACTCAGATTCGTTTCTGGGATGAAAATGGCATCGTCGCCAATACAGGCGGTGGGGGTGGCTGGTTTGTTCCAATCGATGCCATGGTGACACATCGATACAGTAAACATTTTTTGTTTGCAATTGGTGCTAGTAAACAGCTGATTCAAACCTATCAAATCTATAACCTGTCGGTTTACGGCAAGGTCTCATTTAATTTCTGAGCTCTTCACAAGTCAATCTAGATTGATTAAATAGCCGTTTTCCAGCTTGGCAGCATTCGATTGTATGAGTGCCTGAGAAAGCCAACTCTCAAAATCCCTATCACTCATCTGAAGTTGATTGCGCACAGACTTAAAGATAGGTGTTTGCTTTATCCACTGAGTAACAAGCTCCATTTGCATTTTGCGCTGCTCAAGCAGTTTAAATTTGAGCAATACTTTTGCACCATGGCGTGCATTACGATTTGGATCACTGGCAAGGTAATTTAAACGAGCTTTAGCATTTGCAATTGCTCTTCTAACATCGGTAAAGGGCTTGCCATGACCTGGAATGACTAGTGCAGGGTTTATATCCTGAATAATCTGGATTGTTTGAGCTAATTCCCCAAAGCCACTATCACCCCAAAGCTCTGGGAATATCACACCAAAACCATCCTCCCATAAGGCATCCCCAGAGATCAAAATCTGATGCTCAGCTTGATAAAACATTAGCGAATGATGATCATGACCCGGGGCCGCCAAGATGTCCCACTGATATGGACCGAGTAATATCTTTTGACCGGCTTGCAACACACCATGATGAATAAATCGCGGGCATTCTTGCCCTAAAGAGCGATAACTGAGTAAATCATCGTCCCATGAGCTCACTGCACGATCATCAGCAATCGGTATCAACACATTACATTCAAATTCTGTAGATAAGGCAGCGTTTCCACCACAATGATCTGAGTGCAAATGGGTATTCACAATTTTATTGAGGGTAACTAAACCATACTGTTCGAGCGCATAGGTAACTAAATCAACCGTCTGCTTTTGATGTGTGCAATAGCCGCTATCCACTAAAGAAACATCATCATCCCCATATAGGAAAACGTTATTCGCTGATAGCCAACCCCTCTCAAATATATCAATTCCAGGAGGGAGTAGAAAATCACCGATGTGCTTTGGTCTCATGCTACATTTGTTGCTTGGTTAGCTCTAGCTTACGAATATCAAACTGCTGTGCTTGCAGACGTTGCAATAGTGCGTTGTAAATAGTTGAATCGAGCTCTGGCGTTCTTGATAGAACCCAGAGATACTCCCGCCTCGGATCACTCACTGCGGCAACTTGGTATTGAGTATCTAAGTCAATCAGCCAATAGTCGCCCCATACCAAAGGTAAAAAAGAGAGCCAGTCAGGCGCAAAACGGACCTCAAGCTTAGGCGAATCAGACGCACCTATTTGCCGAGCAGTTCCTTGAGCCACACTCACCTCTCCATTCGCGGTTTTACAGCTATTTAAGACTCTCAAATTACCATCATCCCCCTTGGAATAGACTGCCTTTGTATTGCCAACACATTTTTTCTGAAACCAATTAGGAAACTTAGCGATTTCATACCAAGTCCCCAAGTAGCGCGGAACATCTAAGGATGGGATGGTTTTAACAGGAATACTTGCGGCGTCCTGAGCAATCGCAGGGCTGCTTACAAGAATGAGTGAAGTTAAAGACAAAAACGAAAGTGCAAGAGGGCGCTTGAAAAAATGTCGAGGCATGGTTTATAGAGGATGATTAGTTGAGCCTGAGGGATAGATGCTTGCGAATAAAAGGGATTCTAAAAGATAGAAGCAACACTATGATGAGTGCATAAATGCTCACGGTATTCAAATCATTTTTTCCCGCTTTATGCCACCAGTAATGCAGTATCACAGCAATGGCAATCACGTATACCATGCGATGAAGTTGAGCCCAGCGTCGACCCAACTTCTTTTGCGCCCAATGATTTGAGCTCAAAGCTAAGGGAATCAGTAAAACGAAACTCAAAAATCCCATGGTAATAAAGGGACGTTTCAGTATATCCTTACTCATTTCTAATACATTCCAATCTAGATCAAGCCATAACCAAATACTGAAATGCAGACAGGCATAAAAGAAACAAAATAAGCCAAACATTCTGCGATACCGAATCCATATGAGCCGATTTGTTAGCAAACGAAACGGAGTCATAGCCAAGGTCACGCACAAAAATACTAATGCCCATGTACCAGTCGAGCGGGTGATAAATTCAATGGGGTTTGCCCCCAAATCATCAGTAAAACCAAGCCAAACCAAACGCGCCAATGGCAAGAGTGCTGCCAAAAAAATAAGGGGCTTCACCACAGAGGTAAGCATTTATCTAGATCAATAGAATTTTTTCAGATCCATACCGGTATACATGCTTGCCACTTGATCGCCATAGCCATTAAACATCTGGGTTTTAATCTTTGGCGCAAATATGCCAGCCCCTTTAGCATCGCCGATGACGCGCTCAGTAGCCTGACTCCAGCGAGGATGATCGACTAGCGGATTAACGTTAGAGTAGAAGCCATACTCTCTCGGATCAAATTGGCTCCAACTCGTTTTAGGCATTTCTTCTGTTAAGCGGATTTTGACAATTGACTTTGCGCTCTTAAAACCATATTTCCAGGGCACCACAATGCGTACGGGGGCACCATTTTGCTTTGGCAGCATCTCTCCATAGAGACCAAAAGTTAAGAGTGTTAGTGGGTTCATCGCCTCATCTAGGCGCAAGCCCTCTCGATAAGGCCACTCAATAATTCGACTTCTGAGTCCTGGCATTTGCTTGGGATCAGCCAATGAGATGAACTCCACATACTTTGCCGAACCTAGAGGTTGAACATAATTGAGAAGCTTAGATAAAGAATAGCCATCCCACGGAATAACCATAGACCAACCTTCAACGCAGCGCATGCGATAGATACGCTCCTCCATAGGCGCTAGCTTAAGCAGCGCATCTAAATCGAGAGTGACCGGTTTTTTAACCAAGCCTTCAATCGTGACAGCCCATGGTGTTGTTTGCAGCGTCTTGGCATAAGCAGCAGGATCTGATTTATCAGTGCCAAATTCATAAAAATTGTTATAGCTAGTCACGTACTTATAACTAGTCGGCTCATCTTTTACAGAAAAATTAGGATTTAAAGTTGCAGCCAGCTTCTGTGGGCTGGAGGCCAAGGCATCCCTTGAGAACCAAGGTGCCAGCGCCGCACCAAAAGCACCTGCCGCCGCCGCTTTAATTATCTCGCGACGATTCTCAAAAATCGCCTTGGGAGTAATTTGACTAGAAAGCAGCTTGGGATCATGAAAGCGCATAAATACCTCATCAATTGATATCGGGAGCGATAGAACTTCGGTTCATTTTCCTACTCTTATAGAATTATTGCTGGAACACTACAAATCCAATAGGGTTATAGCTAATTCCAGACATCCCCATTAAGGGGTTAAATGAATTTTTATCCTTCATGGAGCAATATGGCCTGGATTTTGTCTGCATGCGCTATCTTCTTGCTGGGCGTCTTCAAAAGTCGTCATGGCGTCCTCTTGCAGCCTCGCCTGAGAAACATTTTTGCAATTTCTATCCTATTGCTAGCGATTGCTTGGAATATTCGTGCTGAGCTTCCCAACAGCAATCTCGATAACTTTATCGATATCTCACTCCACTTCTTTGGCGCCTCTTTATTGGTGGCATTATTTGGCTTTTGGAGCGCCATCACTTTACTGTTTATGGTCGCACTCACAGGAATATTTACGCTGAGCACTGATTTAGTAGAAACCACTCGGCATTACATCTTGGTGAGTGTTATCCCAGCATTTTTTGCGATGTGTGTCATGAAGCTAGTACATCGCTTTTTGCCGCGACATCTATTTATTCTCATCCTAGGTGATGGTTATCTAGCAGCCTTCATCAGTACTTTCGCTACAGGTATTTTGATTTATATCCTGCAGCAAGTTTTTGATGTGAAGTCTTTTAGCACCACGGATCCATTAGGATGGTTTATGGGCTTACTCATCTCTTCTTTTATGGAGGGATCCCTATCAGGGATGTTACTAGCGATCATGGTCGTTTATAAGCCTCAGTGGGTCAGCACCTATCAAGAAGATCAATACATGAATGCCTAAGAGCCTCAAGCTTTCTTTTGTAGGGTGACTGGGGAGTTAAAGAAAAAGGCAAACACAAAGTTTGCCTTTTTTAATGCTATGCAGAGCAATATTCCCCGCTAAAAACTTAAACCACTTTACGCAACCCGAAAATCTTTCAAAATCTGATTGAGAGTCGCGCTTGGTCGCATAACGGCTTTAGTCTTCTCAGGATCGGCAAAAAAGTAACCGCCAATGTCAACTGGCTTACCTTGAACAGCCTTAAGCTCAGAAACAATCTTCTGTTCATTTTCAGTCAAAGCTTTGGCTAGAGGGGCAAAGTGAGCCTGCAACTCTTTGTCTTCTGTTTGAGCAGCTAATGCTTGTGCCCAATACATAGCAAGATAGAACTGACTGCCACGGTTATCTAATTCACCAGTACGTGGAGATGGGGACTTATTGTTATCCAATAATTGGCCTGTAGCCTCATCAAGTGTACGAGCCAAAATCTTCACTTTTGGATTTCCAGTCTTATCACCAATATCTTCCAGAGAGACCGCTAAAGCTAAGAACTCGCCTAAGGAATCCCAACGTAAGTGATTTTCTTCAACAAGCTGCTGCACATGCTTCGGAGCAGAACCACCTGCACCAGTTTCAAACAGCCCTCCACCTGCCATCAAAGGAACAATTGAAAGCATTTTGGCGCTGGTACCTAATTCCATAATCGGGAATAAGTCTGTCAGATAATCGCGCAAAATATTGCCAGTCACAGAGATGGTGTCCTTACCGCGAATAATGCGCTCTAAGGTATAACGCATTGCGCGAGTCTGGGACATGATCTGGATATCTAAACCAGTTAAATCGTAATCCTTCAGGTAAGTTTTTACCTTTTTAATTAACTCAGCTTCATGCGGACGGTACTCATCTAACCAAAATACTGCGGGAGTATTTGATAGTCTGGCGCGATTGACTGCTAACTTCACCCAATCACGAATTGGCGCATCTTTCACCTGACACATACGCCAGATATCGCCCTCTTCGACATGTTGCTCAAGTAAAACCGTGCCATCATCAGCAACAATTCTTGCTACACCGGCTTCGGGGATCTCAAAAGTCTTATCGTGTGAACCATATTCTTCGGCTTGCTGAGCCATCAAGCCTACGTTAGGAACCGTACCCATCGTGGTTGGATCAAAATTGCCGTGGGTCTTACAGAAGTTAATCATCTCCTGATAAATGCGGGCAAAAGTACTCTCTGGAATCACTGCTTTGGTATCGTGCAAACGGCCATCCGCACCCCACATCTTGCCACCAACACGAATCATCGCTGGCATCGATGCATCAACAATCACATCACTTGGTGAATGGAGATTAGTAATACCTTTTGCGGAGTCGACCATCGCCAATGCAGGACGATGCTCATGGCAGGCATGCAAGTCTTGAATAATTTCTTCGCGCTTAGATTCTGGCAAAGTTTTGATCTTTTCATAAAGACTGCTCATACCGTTGTTTGGATTAACGCCCAACTCTTCAAACAACTTGCCATGCTTCTCAAATGCGTCTTTATAGAAAATCTTTACTGCGTGACCAAACACGATTGGGTGAGATACCTTCATCATGGTTGCCTTCACATGCAGGGACAACATCATGCCTGTCTTATAAGCGTCTTCGATTTCTTTTTCATAGAACTCGCAGAGTGCTTTCTTACTCATGTACATGCTGTCAATAATTTCACCGGCCAGCAAAGAGACTTTTGGCTTAAGCACAATGGTCTTGCCGCTCTTAGTCACCAGATCCATCTTGACATCACAGGCCTTATCCATGGTCATGGACTTTTCGCTGGAGTAGAAATCACCGCCGTGCATATGAGATACGTGTGTGCGGGATGCTTGACTCCACTCTCCCATCGAATGAGGGTTTTTGCGTGCATAGCGCTTAACAGCAGCTGGTGCACGACGATCTGAATTTCCTTCGCGTAATACTGGGTTTACTGAACTACCCAAGCACTTTGAATACCGTGCACGAATTGCTTTTTCAGCATCACTTTTAGGATCATCTGGAAAATCGGGAATCTTGTAACCCTTGGATTGCAATTCTTTAATGGCTGCAACTAATTGAGGAACGGATGCGCTAATGTTTGGCAACTTAATAATATTGGTGTCTGGTAACAGAGTCATACGTCCCAACTCTGCCAAATTATCAGGAACCTTTTGCTCATCAGTGAGGCAATCAGAGAACTCAGCCAAGATACGTGCCGCAACAGAAATGTCACTCTTAACAACTTCTACTCCGGCAGGCGCTGTAAAAGTACGAATGATCGGCAAAAATGCACAGGTTGCCAAAAGTGGCGCTTCATCCGTTAGCGTGTATATGATCTTTGATTTCTCTGAAGCCATCGATGTTTCCTCAATATTGGTAAATTTAGGTATTGGCCTATGCCAAGACTCTCTCGCATCCGCACGTCACACTCAAAGCGCTTGTGGCTGCCCCTCCTGCATTGATACGCACCGAACCGAGAACATCATTTTAAATCATCGACCCCTGCAATTAAGGGGGATTTGGGCACCAAAGTGGAGGCAAAACCCCTATTGATTGTTTTTGCGATCCCTTCCAGCCCCAAATACCCCGTAAACTGCTGCAAATGATGAATAAGCACCCCCTGCTCAACCGCAATCTTGTCCTACTGATCCTCTGCCAGGGCTTGTTTTTAACGAACAATGTGACTTTTATTGCCATCAATGGCCTAGTTGGCCTCAGCTTGAGCCCTGTTGCCTGGATGGCTACCTTACCAGTCATGGGATATGTGCTTGGTGGCGCATTCTCAACGTCGGTTGTCGCTAAGACCCAAAATACTTGGGGGCGCAAGATCTCCTTTCAGCTGGGTCTTTTAGTCGCCTCTCTCTCCGCATTAATGTGCGCTTATGCAGCTATTTCTAAAAACTTCTGGCTTTTGGTCTTAGGCACCTTTATTGCGGGCTATTACAGCGCTAATGGCCAGTTGTATCGTTTTGCGGCAGCAGAGCTGACAACTGCTAGCCAACGAGATAAAGCTGTCTCCTGGGTTTTGGCTGGCGGAATTATAGGGGCCGTTATTGGCCCCAATCTGGCGTCTTGGACAAAAAATATCTTTGACACAGCATTCTTAGGCGCTTACCTCACCTTAGCAATTGCTGGCTGTATTGGCATCGTTCTCATGCAGTTCATCCACTTCCCTCAAGAACTGAAATCACAACAATCTCTTTCGGCGGGCAGGGATCTTAAAACAATTTTGCGCCAACCCGTCTTCATGGTTGCCATTATTGGCGCCTCACTGGGGTATGGCGTCATGAATCTGTTAATGGCCGCAACACCTTTAGCTATGCAAATCTGTGGCTTACCATTTTCTGATACTGCTCTTGTGTTGGAGTGGCATGTAATTGGCATGTTTGCTCCAGGATTTTTTACTGGCTCTCTCATTCAACGATTTGGAACTCTCAAAATGATGGGTGTTGGCGTTGTGCTCAATTTAATTTGCATTGCCATTGCCTTAACAGGTGTAGACCTTCACCAATTTCTGATTGCATTATTTCTTTTGGGGGTCGGCTGGAATTTCTTATTTACCGGTTCCACATCGCTTGCAATTACCGCCTACCACCCAGAAGAGCGGGATAAAGCGCAAGCGGCTATCAACTTCTTTGTCTTTGCTACGATGGCCTTCACCTCGTTTGGTTCCGGGGCCTTGATTACTTCCCAAGGCTGGACTTTCTTAAATGTCGGCTCTCTCTTTCCGGTGTTATTAACTGGCGCGGCTTTGATTTGGTTAAGCGCCCAGAAAAAATCCGCAAAAGCTTGAATCATTCTAAGATGCTTTTGCTAGTGGCAGGTTGAATAAGAGGTTTTGTGGCTTTAGTTTGAGCTGTTTTTCATCATTCATGGCAATCGCCATATAGACAGGCTTACCAACTAGTGCATGGGCTACTGCTGTCTCATCAATAAAATCAAGCCGAAATAAACAAATTACTTTCTGCAGCTCCTCAGTATCTATCGGCTCTTTGTTATAGAGTTTATTGAGGATCTCAGTCGCGCTGGCATCTAGACCTACATGCCATGACCACTTGGGATCTGTAATTTGCTGCATCGGAGTAATACGCACCTGCACTCCCAAAAAATGTTCTATCCACTTTTCCAGAACTCGGCAAAAGTGAGTAATAGGCGGCTGACCAAAATTGAGCTGAACTGCAAAGTCATGATCTTCATTTTTATCCCAATACAAATCGGCATTCTCTTCATGCAACACATCGAGATCAATCGAGCGCATCGATAGTGTCTTACCCTTCAGAAGATCCATGATGTTGCCGGTCTCCCCTGCTTGAGCATTGCGCGTAACTAACTCGTCATCCGCGCCCATCACTATTCCATCTTCCAATACCGTAATCTTTTGAGTCCGAAAGAATAACTCCCCCATGCGAGCATCTAGAGGGTGACAATCTTCACCCAAAATATGGCGAACAAAAATCTGTGCCAACCCCGAGACAAATAGCGGGGGTACGTCAACACCATCTCCTCTAAATAAACTCATATAAAAACTCTCAAGCGAGGAAGCGGCCAGCAACTTCTCGCGATAACGCAACCAAATGCGATAGTTCTCTTGAATATCCTCATCTGCCATCGCCGCAATATCTTCTTGGGGAACCTGAAGGCGGGGGTTTTCCAGCAAACGCTGATGAAGAGAGCGTTCTGCATCGCAAGACTCAGCTACGAGATTTAATTCAGGGCGAAACAAATAACTTCTTAAAAAATCATCGGTCACCAATAACTGATGATCCGACCCAAGGGCAAGAGTCTGATAGGTAGATTGTGGCCAGAAGTTTGTCATGTGGTTTGCTTCAACAAAAAAGATTAAGCTCAGAATATACTAGCCCTTCAATTTGAGCAGAATAGGAAGAAATATGAGTGAATTGCAGAAATTAGACACTGTTGTTGGTGAGGGTAAAGAAGCTGTTGCCGGCAATCATGTTGACGTTCATTACACGGGCTGGCTTTTTGATGAAAAAGCTCCCGACAATAAGGGACAAAAATTTGATAGCTCCCTCGATCGTGGACAGCTCTTTAGCTTTCCTCTTGGTGCTGGTCATGTGATCAAAGGATGGGACTTGGGCGTTGCCGGCATGAAGGTCGGCGGCAAACGCACCCTCATTATTCCCTCTGAGATGGGTTATGGCGCGCGCGGTGCTGGCGGGGTCATTCCTCCCAATGCAACACTCGTTTTTGATGTCGAACTACACGGCGTCAATTAACAAGATCTTTAGATACACCAAGGCCACTCAATGAGTGGCCTTCTTTTTTTCTAGCACCTTAAATTGATCGCCTTAATTACGAGCGTACATTTTTTCCATTAGAGCTTGACCTATTAGCACTTACTGTCAAGCAAAGATTGATCAATTGGTTTCGTTCAGCCATGACTTTGTCAGCATATCCACCATCATGGTCTAAATTGGCTGCCCCTACGTAATACTTCAAACCATTTCGCAAAGAGCCACCGGTAGCAATCAGGTTTTTCAAAATATAAGCGCCTACTCGAATATTGACTTCAGGCTTGATAGCGTCTGTAGGGCCACCGTATAAAGCATATTTATCAGTGTGCATTGAAGTCATCACCTGCATCAAACCTTCGGCTCCAGCCTGACTTTTACTATGCGGATTGAAATTTGATTCAACCGACATCACGGCCAACAATAATATGGGGTCAATATTAACTTCTTTGGCAATTAATACAGTGTTGCTGACATATTCTTGAATCTGTTTACGATCAAGTTTGTATTTCTTTTCAAAAAACTCGGCCACAATGCGTTGGTTTTCTACTGAAGACATTAACCTTGAATCTAATGCCAGTGGATCAATTTTGGAGGTAGGTATGCGATCAGCCAAATGAGAAATTGGCCTGACCTGAGCTTGAGCAACTGAAGGCACTAACAATGCCACTGTTTGCTTCTTGGCGCCAGCCAAGCCATCCGCAAGAGCATTAGCAGAACTTGAGGTTTGATCCAGACTATCAAAACCCTCTTTCCAAACCAGTTGTCGCGCCTCATGTGGAAAGAGCACTCTAGCAAAGTCAAATACTCCGGCATGCGTGCCATTACCAGAGAGCCATAGTCCCACAATCATGAAAACTGAGACAACGAGTAGGCCATTCATCACCCTGTTGATTGGCGTCCAAGCTTGCATCAATAGCGCCTTTGCGCCCAATCTTGAAAGCTGAGCATCTTGCGTTTGCGAAGTGTTAACAAATACACATTGACTCATTCATTTGGTTGCGGGGCTGCATAAGCGACATTGAGGAACTTATGTTGCAACGCAATAATTTAAAAACATGGCTCATCCTAAAAAGGTTCTTATATCAAGTCAAGAATATATAAACTTATTTTCATAACATTTAGATCTTATTTTTGCTATGGGTAGTGTTATGAGTTGGGAAGATCACATTTTTTCTATTTAATTCAAGTAGTTATAAATGTTAGTAGGTACTCATTTCATATCATAAAAAAGTGGCTAAATTCTGACTTTTTTACGTGTTCGGCACTAATTTGTAAGCTTCAAGCCATACATTTAGTGTGCGCCTCAGGATTTTTTTCTACCGGTAGTAGTCAGAACCTTTGCTGCAATTTCTCATCCGCAAACAATACCGAGCTTACTGATGAACAGTGGCAAGCAATCATAAGTACTCGAAAACCCTGATAAAACCTAGCTCTAGAGCTAACTTCATTCATTGGGTTTTAGACAATAGATGCAAGTCTGTCCGAGCTCCCCTACACTGATGAGCCATGAAATTACTCGCCCACCTAGCCGCATTCATTTTCCTAGGAATGCCCTTAAGCGCATTTGCACTTTTTGAGCAATGCCTCACTTTCTTCCCAAATCAACAAACCCCATCCACGACTCAGCCTGGTAGAGACCTATGCTTTGATGAATTTGCTATTTATTACTCCCCACTAGATAAAAAACCTATCTACACGGCTGAGCGCATTAATGGGCAAGCCCTTCAGGGGCCTCGGCCGCGTCGTAGCAATCAGTTCTATGAGGAGGCGCGCTTACCCTATAAAGAACGGTCCCTACTCAGTGACTATCGGGATAGCGGCTTTGATCGAGGGCATAACGTACCGGCCGGTGATATGACCACTGAAAAAGGCATGGCTCAGTCTTTTTCAATGGCAAATATGATGCCGCAAGCTAGGCTGAACAATCAGGGCGTTTGGGCAAAACGGGTAGAAGAGGCCACCCGTCTCTATGCCAAGAGATCAAGCGGAGATATTTTTGTTTTTACAGGATCGACTGGAAGTCTCGGGAGTATTGGCAAAGGCAAGGTAACTGTGCCAGCTCATCTATACAAATTAATCTACGACCCGATTAAACAATCTGCTTGGGCCTACTGGGTAGAAAATACCAATGAAGCACAGGTGAGACCTCTCATCTCTTATGCCCAGCTCAAAGAGAGAACTGGCATTGATTTTCATCTAGCGGTTCATGATGAAACTGCCACACCCCAGACAGAAGCAAAAATTGGCGGCTGGTATCCCATCTTCTTTGATCAATTCTCGCCCGATAAAATTGCAGACTTAAATACGAATATTGCGACGGGCAAGGTTGCAAGCGTTGAGCTTCAATATGACCGCAATCTTGAGCTGGCTGAGCAAA
Source organism: Polynucleobacter sp. (assembly GCA_023253245.1). Lineage (GTDB taxonomy): Bacteria > Pseudomonadota > Gammaproteobacteria > Burkholderiales > Burkholderiaceae > Polynucleobacter. Next base: position 16,466 of record JALRHB010000015.1, read on the forward strand.
TAGAGCAAGCAATCAGATCCCAAAGCCCTATTGCGCTGAGCCTCAAGAAGGTAAGCCCTCCCTCTTCTGATGGCACGAACTTTAAACGGGATCAAGTGATTGCCATAGTGCAGTCAAAATAAACTATCTAATCTGAAATCCGCATTTGATGTAGATGCGCCTTTGCAATTGGCTCAAGCAAGCCTCTTAGACCATTGTGATCTAAGGTATGCATCAACTCGAGTAGCTGTCCAATCTCTCCTGCTGGAAAACCTTCTCTAGCAAACCAAGCCAAATAGTTCCCGGGCAAATCCGCAAGCACTCGCCCTGCATGCTTGCCAAAAGGCATTTTCATGCTTACCAGTTTCTCAAGATCATGTGGATTCATGAATACCGATCTTACAAGCATAGACAGTGCAGTGGGATGTATCCCCCCTAAAAGTCATTTCAACAATCCTATTGTGGCCATTAATTTAATGAGAATAATTCTCATTTGTATTGTATTATTAGGAATCATTCTCATTTAGAAGTTTTCCTACTCATCCATCATTAACCATAGGACATTATGAAATTGACTATCAAACGACTAGTTGCCTTTTGCATCATTTTGGCCGCCACCCTGCATTTCTCTTTTGCTAACGCAGGCGAAGGCGTATTCGGCTGGATCTACACCCTAGATTTACAGCCCAAAGGCAAACTAGAGTTTGAGCAGCGTTTACAACTCAATCAAATTCAAGCGGCGGGTACTTACGAGGCTTGGACTGCAAGAACGGAGCTGGAATATGGCCTGACGAATGATTTACAAATTGCTGGCTATATCAATTCCTACTATACGAACGCCAACCAAAATTACACCAACCCAGAAGCCTGTGGCGACTCTCCAAGCTGCACCGGAGGATATGGGGTTCCTTCTAACCATAATCCTGCTAATCGCTATAGCAGAGGGGGCATTGAAGGTGGCTCGCTAGAAGCAATCTATCGACTGAGCAATCCAGTGACATCTCCCGTGGGAGTGGGCCTGTATTTAGAGCCAACTTGGGGAAGAAATAAAGATGAAATTGAAGCGCGTTTATTGCTGCAATCGAACTTCATTGATGACCGTCTTGTTTTAGCAGGCAATGTGGTGGTTGCGAATGAACGTTTGAAATTTATTGAGAATGGCAATGTTCCAGAATCGATGTTGGATTTTCTAATAGGTGCGAGTTATCGCTTTGCACCTAAATGGTCGGCAGGTGTAGAGGCGCGCTTTCACAATGACTACTCCGAGTTAAATCTTCGCAATCAAGTACAGCGAGCCACTTTCATCGGCCCCAATATGCACTATGCCGCAAAGGACTGGTGGATTACCGGTGCGTGGCGCTACCAACTCAAGGGTGGTACATGCATGGGGGGTGGCGAGGCTGAATGCTCCAATGCCCGCGTCTGGGATAGTCACTCTGTAAACGAATTTATTGTCAAAGTTGGTTTTCCACTTAACTAAAAGGGATGAATATGGCAACTCAAAATTTACTATTGGCAGCACTCATTCATCTCGTGAAATTTCAATCTACACATTGCGAAAAAGCACGAGAGAGAGCCTTAATGATGTTTGATGCTCTATCTGAACTTCAAGAGACTAATGCTGAGCTCGAAGAGCTCTGTTCTCAAGCAAATATTCTATTAGCGAGTTAACGATGTACTGGAAAGCAAATCCCCTAATCATTCTTGGTCTGGCATCTCTTACAACTCCTATAGTTGCTCATGCCAAGATTTACGTATCAGTAGAGCAAGCGCAAAAACAACTCTTTCCCAATGCATCGCTCATCAAAACACCCATCTTGATCACAGATGATCTTCAGGAAAAGTTGCGTACAGCATCTAGCATCCGCCATCAGTTTCAGGGTGATCGTATTTGGCGCTCCGCCGATGGAGGCTGGTTCATTGTTGATGAAGTAGTGGGTAAGCATGAAATGATTACTTATGCTGTTGCCCTTAACTCTTCCGGCAATATCAGCGGGATTGAGGTGATGGAATATGTTGAGTCTTATGGCTATGAAGTAGCTGACGAACAATGGCGCAAACAATTCCTTGGAAAGAAAGCCT
>JALRHB010000160.1 GCA_023253245.1 Polynucleobacter sp.
GCATGATCTCTGGCTCATAAGAATCTGAGCGCATCGACCATTGATCCCAGAGGTTATAGGCATTATCTCCAAACTCTCCCTTAAGTATCATTCCTACCCTAATCCAGACTTCATAATCATCGGCTGGTATGAAATTCAATACATCTCTGGCCTTTACTAAGTTATCGGCAATATTGACTGTCATGTTGCCTAATTTTTGAGCAGTCTGTGGCTTCGGTTCTTCGACCTTTGGCCAGATCGCCTTGATGTTGATCTGCTTAAGTTCGCCTTCGATGTCATAGTCGGTCACTAAGACATTGGACTTGCCATTCGGAAATCCTGAGAAAACCTCGATTTCGCAGTTGTTCTTAAGCTTAAGGGAGCGTGGGATGTTCTCGTCTTTGGCCAGAACCCAATAATGCGCGCCCTTGCCAGAGAATGATGTTTCGTAATAGGCACCCAGTTTTTGTAGCATGGCCATCAACTCTAATTGCTCTGGCTCGGCTACGCCATTAGGGGCGCGTTTCCAGTCAAAGTCTAGGCAGACTAGGTACTTATTGTCGATTTCAATGGGATTCATAAGGCTGATGCCTAGGAATGGCAGATTCATCTTTTTAATCTGCTCATAGGTACCAAAGCGGCCTATATCGGCATCGGCTCCAAGGCCAGTCTGGCCATCTGCACCAACTGGGACTTTTTGCTCCCCGATGAGTTTAAAACCACAGAATATTTGACGATCCTTTAATTTATCCCAGAATGGGGTAAAAAGGTCATCTAGTGTTATAAAATTGGACATCTATTGATTTCCTAGTAATAGGGTGAGGGTTAGTAGATACGCCAGAGGGTCCAAAAGACCCTCTGGTTTTTTTATTCTTTTCGTATTAGTGATGGAGCAGATACTTTTTCCTCTAAATATTGGGCTGGCACTTCAATGCCAATCTTCTTGAGTGCGGATGGAGATTTTAGCTCAAAGGCTTGAGCGTTTTCTGCAAAATACGCTTCCGCGCCCACTTTATCTTTGTAAGAAATCATCTTTCTGCCGTTCTTAAGGTGCCAGTGGCCAGCATCAGCTCCATCGAGGATTGCTTGCTTTGCTTGCTCCTGAATGGATTCAGCCCAAGTGATCGCTAACTTAGCATCGTCTAATAGCTTCTCTAAATTATTTTCAGCAAAGTCTTGTTGTGCGTTTGTAATAGCTTTCTCACGGATTGCTGGGCAAACAGTTTTTGCTTTGCAGAAGTGACAGGCTTTGGCAGATGGATTTGGTTTTTCAAATGGGTCATCTGCTCGTTTAGCAATTTCGATCAACTCATTCGCCCAGCTTTTAATTCTGGTCGCTGGGTATGACACATGACTAATATTCCCAGGTTGATAGATGTGTAAATGAACCACTGAAAATTTATTGATGCCGTGATGCTCTAACGCGCCCAAAGCATAGGTCAACATCTGCTTGTTTTCCATTGCTTGTACTGCGGCCTTACCAGTTTTAAGGTCGATCACATGAAGTTCATCACCAATGATGATGACAGTATCAGCGGTGCCACCTAATTCTGGGTGATACTTTGCAAGAGCATCATGGAATGATTCCTCAACATAGATTACCCCATCTTCTCCAGCAACTTCCCATACATATTCCGCGTACTTCGTTGCTATCTGTAGTTCATCTGCATCAATGCCAACAATATCAACACTTTCGCCAGTTAACAGCATTTCGCCAAGTTCGTGAATGCGTGTACCTTTTTCGGCGTGAATTGATGAAGTGTCTGGGATGTCTTTGCCAAGTCGTGCCGATGGTGGGCACAGTGCTAGGCGGTCAAGTGATGATGCTGAATATAGGGTATGTATTGTCATATCTGTGTTCCTCCGTTTGTAATGTTTTTCTTAATTAATGTAAAGTTTTCCACTGGGTAGCGCATCTTCTTTGCACCATCACTCATGCTCCAGATCACAACTACTGTTTCATCCTCTAAGTGAAAACATCCTTCATTGCTATACCCTTCGGAGGTGTAATTATATGCACGATTCAAAGCGGAATAAGTTTTTCCCTTGTGTTTGCATACTTCGTTAGTTAAAACAATCTTGCCTTGAGCCTGATTTGGCATTGTTGCAATTGCTTCGGCATTGATTAGTGTTGATGTAAATCCTAAAGTTAGTGCAGTAATAATATTTTTCATCTCATTCCCCAAAAGGCTTGGTGTATTTCATGGTGGCGCGGTGCATTGCTATCTGCAATGACTTGGCGGTTATTTAAACGATAAGTCATGTATTGCGTTAAATGATTTTTAACCTTGGTGCTAATAAAACTATCCGTATGCAAAAACTTATAGCACTGTGATTTGCTAAGGCCTAATGCTTCTGCAACTTGCATAACAGATGAGTTTGGATTGTCTTTAATGTAGTTGTATATACGCTTACGCTCTGGGGTCATTTCTCTTGTGCCTTTCTTAATATTGCTTCATTGATAACATCAGCCCATTCAATAATGTAATCTTCTAACTCTTTTATTTTTATATTCTTTCTGCGGTTTGTTTCTTCTAATTGTTTACGGCACTCATGCAAAGCAGATTGAGTATCAATAAGCCCTTGTTTTAGACTTGCAATGTATTCTTCTGTTTTCATTTCTCTTGTGCCTTTCTTAACTCCGCTTCATTTGACTTTTTTACTGCGGCTAAAAACTCCAATGCTTCAGGTGTTTCCCAGCAAAAACCTTTTAGCCTGAGATTGTCTGCTTCTAAAAATGCTATCTGTTTATCCAGTTCTTCCCAAGCGGAACGCATCTCAGGTGTCCATGTATAGCCAGCATCAGCTATTGCAATTCCTAATTTTTCGTGTGGTTTCATTTCTCTTGTGCCTTTCTTAGTATTGCTTCATTGATAACATCAGCCCATTCAATAATGTAATCTTCTAACTCTTTTATTTTTATATTCTTTCTGC
>JALRHB010000161.1:0-307 GCA_023253245.1 Polynucleobacter sp.
TAGTTAAATTGTTCCACACCAAAGGTGCCACTATCTCGATCCACAATGCGTCCAGTGGGGGGAGCAATTTCAGGAGCAGTAGTAAATCCTCGACTGTCAAGGTAGCGATAGGAGCAGGAAGCCGTGGGTGCAATGCAAAATGCTCGTTCCATCTTGTATTGGCGAGCCACTTCAGCAGCGGCGTCTATGCCGGTCTTAAGCGCCCACACGGCCTCTCCGGCCATGGTGTTCCACCAGTGCCTAGCCCAGGTGTGTTCGTCGTGCAAGAGGGCTTCCAGGGCCTCTCCGAAGTCCTTGTATGAAATGC
>JALRHB010000161.1:317-2912 GCA_023253245.1 Polynucleobacter sp.
AAGAAAGTTTGCTAGTCCCAAGATGCCTAGTCCCACTTGACGATCAACAGCAGGGTCTAAGTATTCGCCAGTGTCGCCCACGCCCGTGATGCCATGCAGTGCGCACAGTTGAAGCATCCCCTCACTGAAGGCTTCCTCCATATTGTCTAGTGAGCAAGCGCCTAGATTCACATGCTGCAAGAGACAGGTGCCACGATGCTTCAGCCAAATCTCCTCACAAACATTGGGCCAGATACGTTCGCCACTATCATCAAACCGTTTCTTGGTGAGCCACATGTCACCACTGGCAATTCCCTTTAATAATGCATCAATCAATTCGTCAGACGCATTGTTAAATAAATTATCGTCTACAGTTAGTGATCGCTTCACCCATGGCAATTCAACTCTACTTGCCTGGATAAATTCCATGGCATCAGGATGATTGTAATCAAGGTGGAGAGTGATGGCACCATTGCGAAACTTACCACCACGGCGCAACACTTCATTGAGCTTGCTATAAATGCCAGCAAAGCTGACGGGACCACTAGCTATTAGCCCCTTGCCATTGTCCTCTCCTTTGGCCCTTAGCTTAGAAAGATTGATTGCTGCTCCTGCTGCATTGCGAAGTGCATGGCTAACAAACCGCCAAGAGGCTTCAATGCCATCCGGCCCTTCCATCGTATCTTCAACTACAAAAGTTGTGCAAGACACTGGTAGGCGGCTCTCGGGGGAGTCAAGCCAATCCTGCACCCGTCCGGTGCGAGCAATCTTTTCGCATCGTGCATTCTGCTTCAGTTCCATAAGACAACAAAGGCCCGCCTAGCGGGCCGCAATGAACACTGCCTAGCCTAACCTACGATTCCAGCGCCTTGGCAAATTTTTCCGCCTCTCCCTTGGTCTTGAAATAATGGGGCTTGCCATCGTAGGCGATAAACCAAGAGAAGTCAGGACGGCTATGGACTGGCCATATCTTGATGGCACCAATCCTAAACGGTGATGCCAGGTCATCCATGGGAAACATAATGCTCATGGCCAAAGCAATAAAACTTGGTCACCAGCATACACCCTTCATCTATCGTTACCAGTCAGGATATGTGTCTATTGTTACCTCGCAAGATTCATGCAGCATGAAAATTTCGTAGCCATCATAATTACTGTAGCTATGTTTAAAATATCGCTTCTTTTCCATCTTCATAAACTTACGGAATAATTTGAGCGTTTTGTTTGCATAGCGTTCATTTGGAATGAATATCCGCCACACGCTTCTCACTTCAATCAGCTCATCAAAGGCCCTGTTGTAATCCATTGCCATGGCAAGCCAAAAGCTCGCTGAAACAGTGATTCAGCATAACCCATGCTTATTCCCCTTGAAATCTTAAGAAATTCTGTAATTTTGACGGTTCAATCGCCCAAACCCCAGTAAAACCGTCACAGTCGAGCCACAGTACGATATATGATAGGCATAAGCGCAGCAGCGTCTCTCGATCAGCTCCGGCTTGTTCGATGGTTGTTGACAGTGGCAAAGGAAGGTCGCCTCGCGAAGAAGCCCCCAAGGCGATCCCTTCAAAGCGACCTTCCTCCAGCTTCTCTCGAAACAGTTTCTTAAGAAACCTTCGCTAGAAGATCGCTACGCGCAGGAGCCCCCAAGGCGTTCCTCCCCAAGCGATCTTCTTCTCAACCATCTCTCAATTCATCGTTTCCTGCTTAAATGCTGGTAAATAGCCCCCAGCCGCTGAAATTGTGCGCAGCAGCGGAATTGCCTAAAATAATAATTTTTTATGGAGATATTTCGTAGATTAAGAAGTAATTAGCGCCGCCTTGGGGCGGCTAACACACACAAAGCATTGATGGTTGATGCTCGTACATGGTCGATGCTCGTACCATAGTGTCCTCAACGCAATTTATTGCTATAATAATGGAAAGACGACTAATCAGCCATGGATGGATGCAAGGCTTGCAGTAAATGCCTTCAATTCAAGTCTTTTGACGAGTTTTACGCAACAAAAGACACGCGAGATAAATTTACTAATCACTGCCGTGCATGTATGAGGGCTCGCAACGCCGAATGGAATAAAACAAATAGAGACAGGAAGAATGAAAGAAATCGTAAGTTTAGAAAATTAAATCCGTCAAGCCATCGCGAGTCGGTCAGACAATGGAAGGAGAAAAATCCATCGTTAGATAGTCTTCACAAAGCAGCGCGGCGCTTTGGCAGGTTAAAAGCCTGTCCTGACTGGGTGAAAACGGAACCATTGGCCAGTCAAATACTTTCTCATTACCAGCACGCTCAATGGCTAACAGAGACAATGGGAGAGTCGTTTCAAGTTGATCATATTATTCCGCTAAAAAGTGATTTCGTTTGTGGACTGCATGTGCCTTGGAATTTAATCGTGCTAACAGCGGAAGATAACCGTGCCAAAAGCAATAGTTGGTGGCCAGGTCAACTTGACTGTCAAAATGGAAGAGGTCAGTCTCATGATTGGTGGAAAGAATTGCAATAGATGCAGTTCGTAACTGTGCAACCGTTCGGACAGTACGCACTGGCCTTTGGGCGTGCCTTGAAAACTCTACTAATTGGAGCTATTGGTTAAATATGTACGCAGTGTTACAAAAGGT
>JALRHB010000162.1 GCA_023253245.1 Polynucleobacter sp.
AGAGGGCATTAGAACCGCATTTTTACCAATAAATGAGCCACGACGGGCCATTGCAGGGGGAACTACACGGAATCCACCATCAGCGAAGTCTTGGGAAGTGTAGTTTTCGAACTTGCTTGGTACTTTGTCATAAAACTGGGTATAGCCACCAGCTCCCATGGGTTTGTTGTCCTCAAGACGGAAAGAGAGCAAGACAGCCTTTTTCACCCATTGATTTACCTCCCAATTGCCAACACTGCGGCGTTCTGCCACGCGGATGCTGCCGGTATTAAGGCCTTCTAGGACCGCACTTACAGCGTTACGAATTTCCCCGGAAACAGCCTCTGGAGAGAGGTTTGCGCGGTTTTCCCATGCTTGTTCAATGATGCTTTGTGGTGATTTGCTCATGCTTTTCAGTTAACTATCAGATTGTTAAGGGATTTTGACCCTGGAAGTAGATTAATCATTATATCGATGAGGCAAAAACCCGTCTAAAGACCGCCAAGCTTGCTATCATCTTCCCACTTTAGTGTTAATTTTTACCCCTTAATTTGAACCCCTTTTTTCTCTACAAAGTACGCCGTGCAACTGAAATCCATCAAACTCTCCGGCTTTAAGTCTTTCGTCGATCCCACTCATTTTGAAATGCCTGGTCAATTAATCGGGGTTGTGGGTCCTAATGGCTGTGGAAAGTCGAACATTATTGACGCTGTCCGCTGGGTTTTAGGTGAATCTCGCGCGAGTGAATTGCGTGGAGAATCGATGCAAGATGTCATTTTTAATGGCTCTGGTTTACGTAAGCCATCTGGGCGCGCTAGTGTAGAACTCATTTTTGATAATTCTGATGGTCGGGCACAAGGACAATGGAGTGCTTTTACTGAGTTGGCTGTCAAACGCGTTTTAACCCGTGATGGTAATTCGAGCTATTACGTCAACAATCAAGTGGTACGTCGTAAAGATATTCAAGATATTTTCTTAGGCACTGGTATGGGGCCTAGAGGCTATGCCATCATCGGTCAAGGAACAATTAATCGTATCTTAGAGGCAAAGCCAGAGGAATTACGTGTTTTCTTGGAAGAGGCTGCAGGTGTTTCTAAATACAAAGAGCGCCGCAAAGAAACCGCTGCTCGTCTAGAAGATACCAAAGAGAATTTAGTTCGCGTTGAAGATATTTTGCGCGAGCTTGAGCAGCAACTCACTCGTTTGGAAAAACAGGCAACTGTTGCAGAGCGCCATGCTGAGCTTTCCACGGAAATGAAATCTCAACAGCAACTCCTGTGGTTTGTGCGCCAGACTGAAGCTGGCAAAGAGCAAGAGCGTCATGCTATCAGTATTCGGGATACGCAGGTAGGCCTGGAAGAACAGACTGCAAAGCTTCGTCATGCTGAGACTGAATTAGAGACAATGCGAACCGCGCAGTACGCACTGCAAGACAAAGTGTCTCAAGCACAGGGTGATTTGTATCAAACCAATGCGGATGTGAGTCAAGTCGAATCACAGATTCGCTATGTGCAAGAAGCACGTCTGCGTTTGCAACAACAATCACAAGATCTTCAAGCACAACTCCAACGTTGGACTGTGCAAGAAACAGATGCAGCGCAAGCGCAGCGCACAGCAGAGCATGAGCTCAGTCTTGCGGCTGAAAAAGAGCAAACTCTGTTGGCTGATTTAGGTGGCCTGCAAGATCAAATGCCCGGCCGTGAAGAGGCTTATCAAATTGCCGCGCGTGCTCTAGATGATGCACGTGAGAACTTAGCATCAATTGATCAACGTTTAGCAAGTTTGGGTGAGCGCCTCAAGGCAGTTAGTGCGCAATTGGAAGAGCTGAAAGCCCGCGATACACGTCTTGAAGCCGAATTAAGCAGCATGCGTAGACCTGACGCCGAGGCCTTACAAATGGCTATCGACCGCCATGCTATGGCGCAGCGCAAGGTTGATGAAGCTAGACAAAAGGCTGGAGAAGCGCAGCAGCGGGTTCCTACTGCTGATGAGGCTCGTAATACAGCTCAACAACAAATCACAGTGGCTAATCAAGAATTGGCCCAGACAGAGGCCAAGCTCACTGCACTAACTGCTTTGCAGGCAAGTGTGCAAGCTCAGGGCAAGATTGGTCCTTGGCTTGAAAGTAAGGGGCTCAAGGAGAGTAAGCGTTTATGGCAAGAATTGAAGGTAGAGAGCGGTTGGGAGGCTGCTTTAGAGTCGGTATTACGCGAACGTTTAGCTGCTGTCACTGCTAAGAGCGTTCAAGAGACGCTCACCCTAGCTCACGATGCACCTCCTAGCCGCTTAGCAATTCTATTGACTGAAGAGATCGCACCTGCACATACCAATGCGCCCGCTGATTTTGTGCCGCTACTTACTCGTGTGCAAAGTGCTGGCTCTGCTCGGGTTTCATCAGTATTGCAAGAGTGGTTGGATAATATTTACATTGCTAACAGTCTTGAAGATGCTATACATCGTCGCGAGAAATTACCTGCTGGGGGCGCCCTGGTTACTCAAGAGGGTCACTTGGTCAGTCGCGTGGGTGTGCAGCTATATGCAGCTGATTCTGAGCAATCTGGCATGTTGGCTCGTGCGCAAGAGATGGAAGGGCTCGAAAAGCAATTGCGTGCTCAGCGCTTAATTCAAAGTGAGTTGCAAGTTCATAAAGTGGAGCTTTATATTCAAAAAGTGAAGTTAAAAGGTGTCGTTTTGAACCTAAAAAGATATAAGAGATATTTTGCTTTTCTTGAATATATTTTCTCATCATTGCATCTAGTTTTACATCTGTTATATTTGCTATTTGTTGGAACTCATCTATTGCTAAAATGATTTTATTTGTTTTTGATAATTCATTTAAAGAGTTAAAAAAATCTTCAAACATCTCTTCAAAACTCAAAGTTGCTACTATTGGTTTGATTGAATACTCCAAACTATTTGGATCAATT
>JALRHB010000163.1 GCA_023253245.1 Polynucleobacter sp.
CATCGCCATTACGAGGAGTATCTGGATAATTGTGTGCAGCAAGAACTACGCCCAGTGCTGTGCGACGATCCCACTCTAGCTCTATTTCATTGAGCTTGCCATCCACCGCATGATCAAGTGCTTTCACTAAATCACTTTTTAAGCGCGCCATGATAGGTTGAGTTTCTGGATCACCCATGCGGCAGTTAAATTCAAGCGTCTTGAGCTTGCCATCTGGGCTAATCATTAGTCCTGCATAAAGGAAGCCGGTATAGGGTATGCCATCTGATTCCATGCCTTTGACGGTTGGAATGATCACCTCACGCAGGGCACGCGCATGAATTTCTGGGGTAACTACTGGGGCTGGAGAGTAAGCACCCATGCCGCCAGTATTAGGGCCTTGATCTGCATCGAGTAAGCGCTTGTGATCTTGGCTGGTAGCTAGAGCCAAGACATTCTTGCCATCGACGAGCACAATAAAGCTGGCTTCTTCCCCTGTGAGAAATTCTTCTATCACTACACGGGCGCCAGCATTACCAAATTTATTGTCAGCAAGCATCATGTCAACTGCCGCATGAGCTTCACCAAGACTCATTGCCACTACTACACCCTTGCCAGCGGCAAGACCATCAGCCTTGATCACAATAGGCGCACCTTTAGCATTAATGTAAGCATGTGCTTCTAGTACATTAGAAAAAGTTTGGTAATCCGCAGTTGGGATTCCATGGCGCTTCATGAAGGACTTGGAAAAATCTTTAGAGGACTCTAATTGAGCGGCTAATTGAGTCGGACCAAAAATGCGCAAACCATTTGCACGGAAAACATCGACAATGCCGGCGGCTAGTGGTGCTTCCGGACCTACCACTGTCAAATGAATCTTTTCACGTTTAGCAAAATCAGCCAGTCCTTGCAGATCCGAGATGGGAAGGTTTTCAATGACTGCGCCAACTGGTTTTGCTGTAGCGGTTCCACCATTGCCAGGCGCCACATAGACTTTTTGTACTTGTGGGGATTGAGCCAGCTTCCAGGCGAGGGCATGTTCACGTCCACCAGATCCGATTAAAAGAATTTTCATAGCGAGCTAGTTAATAAAAGAGGTCAAAATATTCAAATGAGGGGGTTCTTAAAGTGATGCGTTTGTGAAGACTTCTTGTACATCGTCTAAGTTTTCAAGCGCATCTAACAGCTTTTGCATACTTTCAGCTTGATCGCCTTCTAAGACTGTCTCATTTTCTGGGCGCATCGTTACAGTAGCTAATTCTGCTTTAAGACCTGCTTTAGCTATAGCATCTTGAACTCTAGAGAAATCGGGTACCGGAGTAAGAACCTCGAGAGATCCATCATCGTGGCTAATCACATCATCTGCGCCAGCCTCTAGTGCTACTTCCATGAGTTGATCTTCATTGGTGCCGGGGGCAAATAGCATTTGACCGCAATGCTTAAACATAAATGCAACTGAGCCTTCAGCACCCATATTCCCACCATTTTTTGCAAATGCATGGCGAACTTCAGCTACAGTACGTGTGCGATTGTCAGTCAAGCAATCAACAATAATTGCCGCTCCATTAACGCCATAACCTTCGTAACGAATTTCTTCGTAGTTAACCCCTTCAAGAGAGCCAGTGCCGCGTGCGATAGCACGCTGCACATTGTCGTTGGGCATATTGGCGTCCTTGGCTTTATCAATTGCCAAGCGTAAGCGGGGGTTTGTAGCAACATCGCCACCGCCTAATTTAGCGGCAACAGTTATTTCTTTGATGAGTTTGGTCCAAATCTTTCCGCGCTTTTCGTCTTGACGACCTTTGCGGTGCTGAATATTGGCCCATTTCGAATGGCCGGCCATACGGTAAGTCCTTTTAATAATTTGGCTTGATGATCCCATTTTAAGGGCTTCTGAAGACAAGAATGGCTTCGACGACACTTTTTTTGTTACACTCTCACCTCTTAGTTCGCTTCAATGCAGTTTTCCTCTGCAAACACCTGCCCCGGTGATGGAATTGGTAGACGTGCCGGACTCAAAATCCGGTGCCGCAAGGCGTGGCGGTTCGAGTCCGCCCCGGGGCACCAGTCTCCTTATAGATATTCACCTCTCAATTGGGTAGCCCTGATCGCACCCCCTTTGCTATGATAACTAGCTATGTTCTTGGCTTATCCATAAAAATAACTAAAACGAGATTTTGTTATGAAAAAAGTTGGATTGATTGGTTTGGGGGCGATGGGCTCAGGTATGGCTGGATCCCTCCGAAGGGCGGGATTTGATTTGTATGTATTCGATATCCGTAAGGACGTAGCGAGAGAGTTTTGTGAGGCTGGAGGCACTCCTTGCGATTCGCTTCAAGAGTTAGGCTCAATATGCGACGTAGTCATTTCTGTCGTGGTCAATGCAGCCCAAACTGAAGAGGTTTTATTTGGTACTTCTGCAGGTTCTGGGCTGGCTGATTCTTTAAAGCCAGGAAGCGTTTTCATCATGTGCTCGACTGTTGATCCAAATATCTCTAGTGCATTTGAATCCCGTTTAGCAAATAAAGAGATTCTTTATGTTGACGCCCCAATTTCTGGCGGCTCTCTTAAGGCTGCTAGCGGGGAGATGACAATGATGACCTCGGCAACTAGTGATGCATATGAGAAAGTCAATGACATTTTGGAGGCAATGTCAGGCAAGGTCTATCGCCTAGGGGATAAGGCAGGTATTGGCAGCAAAGTCAAAGTCATTAATCAATTGTTGGCGGGCGTTCATATTGCTGCTGCAGCAGAGGCTATGGCACTAGGTTTAAGGGAGGGAGTTGATCCGAACGCCCTTTACGATGTCATTACACACAGTGCCGGCAATAGCTGGATGTTTGAAAATCGAATGAGCCATGTTTTAGCGGCCAACT
>JALRHB010000164.1 GCA_023253245.1 Polynucleobacter sp.
CATTATCCATCGCTTAAGTATTACCAACCACACAACGCCCAAACCTGATTTGTGAGTGCCACCATCATCTCTGGTGCGAAGTAGGCCATAAATACTAATAGCAAAATCACGCCAATTAAAATGATTACAGTACTTTTGAATAAGATAGCTTGAATCATCATGATTGAATCTAGGCTGAAGCAGTTCTTAAAATCGCTTTTTCTTTAATCGGTAGATTAACTAAGAAAGCAAATAGACCCAAGGCAATAGCGATATTCCAAACAATAGTATAAGAACCAGTTTGATCAAATAAGTATCCACCAAGGTAAGCACCGCAAAAACTGCCTAATTGATGTGAAAAGAACACCACTCCAGAGAGCATAGAGAGGTATTTCACCCCAAATACTTGGGCAACAATGGCATTAGTCAAGGGTATCGTGGATAGCCATAAAAAGCCCATGACAGCGGCAAATATATAGGTGCTAGTGGGGCTTAGCGGTAACCAGACAAAGCACATGATGGCTATGGATCTGAGTATATAAATACCTGAAAGTAAATATCGCTTGGGAAAACGTTGACCTAATATTCCGGCGCTATAAGTGCCAAAAATATTAAATAAACCAATTAAAGCCAAAGCTGTTGTCGCAACTGCTGGCGCACCAACATCTACATAAATCTTTGACATATCCTTTAGGTAAGGTGCTAAATGAACCGCAATGAATACCACCTGAAATCCACACACAAAATAACCTAAAGTTAATAACTGAAAACTCCGATTTTGTGTTGCTTCCTTCAGCGCTTCTTTAATCGTTTGATTATTCGTTTGCAGTATTTTTTCAAGCGGTGGCTCGCGTAAGGCAAACGCAATTGGAATCATTAAGCTCGCCATCAGTGCCAATAGAAGTAGGGCATCATTAGCGCCAAATTGACTCAATAAACCTTGCTCGAGAGGAATCATCAAAAATTGTCCAAATGATCCTGCTGCTGCAGCAACGCCCATTGCCCACACGCGTTTTTCAGCAACGACGTTTCTTCCTAGAATTCCATAGATGACGCTGTATGTAGTTGCTGTTTGTGCAAGACCAATGAGTAAGCCACCGGCGATTGAAAAATTTAAGGCGCTTGTTGAAAGAGCCATACCCGCTAAACCAAGCGCATACAAAGCCCCTCCAACAAGCATTACCCGAAATGCGCCAAAGCGATCAGCCAAAGCCCCAGTAACTGGTTGAACCGCCCCCCAGATTAAATTTTGCAGTGCAATCGTTAATGCAAAAGTTTCACGGCCCCAACCATTGGCCGAAGTTATTGGGAGATTAAAAAGTCCAAAACCATGACGAATACCCATGGAAAAGGTAACCATGAGACCGCCGAAAATCAGCACTTGTTTTAGGGATAGCTTCTGAGCACCACTTGTATCTGTCATAGGAATTAAATAATGCCTTTCTCTTTAAGTCCTGCAATTGATTGGGCATCCAATTCGAGGCGCTCACGCAATATCTCATCTGTATGCTGACCTAATAAAGGTGGGGCTAGGCGAACTTCCACTGGAGTTTGAGAGAGATGCATGGGGCTGGCTACCAGCTTCATGGTACCGGCAGTTAAGTGGGGGACATCAATTTGAACGCCCCTAGCCTTAACTTGCTCGTTTTCAAATACTTCCTTTAAGTTATTAATGGGGCCGCAAGGTACGTTTGCAGCCTCCAGAAGGCCTATCCACTCAGCTTTTGTTTTTTGCCTCGTCATCTCTTCAAGAAGCGGAATCAAAGACTTGCGATTTTCGACTCTTAGTGGATTTGTCAAATATAGTGGATTTTCAGCCAGATGAGCTTGACCACCTGCAGTAACAAAATGCTTGAACTGGCCGTCATTGCCAACGCCAACAATGATCCAGCCATCAGAGCTTGGGAAGGTTTGATAGGGAACGATGATAGGGGAGGCATTACCCCAGCGGCGCGGAACCTTGTCTGAGCATAAGTAAGCGCTAGAGACATTAGCCATAACAGCAATTTGCGTATCTAACAGGGACATATCAATGTATTGTCCCTGTCCGGTGCGATCACGGTGGACTACTGCCGCCAAAATAGCGGTGCTGGCGTACATTCCGGTGAAAATATCCGCAATAGCAACGCCGGCTTTTTGTGGGCTAGCCCCCGGAAAGTCATCTGCTTCACCAGTAACGCTCATAAAACCACCCATGCCTTGAATAATGAAGTCATAACCAGGGCGATGAGCATAGGGACCATCTTGGCCAAAACCGGTAATAGAGCAGTAAATCAGATCTGATTTAAGCTTTTTTAGACTCTCGTAATCTAGGCCGTACTTGGCTAGGTCGCCAACCTTGTAGTTTTCAATGACTACATCGGACTCTTTTGCGAGCTCGCGAATGATTTCTTGGCCCTCAGGTTTGCTGATATCTACCGTAATCGAGCGTTTATTGCGATTAATGCAAATAAAATAGGCAGACTCAGTGGTGTCTTGACCATTTTGATCCTTCGCAAAGGGAGGGCCCCAGTGGCGGGTATCATCACCCGCGCCAGGACGCTCCACTTTAATGACATCAGCACCGAGATCGGCAAGATTTTGTGCGCACCACGGGCCGGCTAGAACACGGCTGAGGTCTAAAACGCGAATATGACTTAAGGCTCCCATCCTTCAATTTTGGCATGAAAGGAGGGGTAATTTGTGGAAAATTCAGGTTTTGTTTGAGACATGACTACAATTTGCGCGCATGGCTACACGTAAAACTTCTGATTACAGCGAATCATCAATTCAGGTCCTCAAGGGGCTAGAGCCGGTTCGTCAACGGCCGGGAATGTATACCCGCACTGATAATCCTTTGCACAT
>JALRHB010000165.1 GCA_023253245.1 Polynucleobacter sp.
GGCCAAACACCTACATGGACAGGAAAATAAATTCTTCTACAGAAATAATTCTTGCAGGTTGTTCAGGTAACGCAGACCTTGGGTGGTCGCTTTGAGCTTGGTGGGGTGGGGATCTAACAAGCCTTTTTGACTTGCCTCATTCAATTGTTTGGAAATGATATGTAGCGGCAAACCTGTGCGTTCAGTGAAGGTAGAGGTGTCGACCCCATCGCTCAGACGCAAGACATTGAGCATAAATTCAAATGGAAGATCTTTGGCCGGAATCTTTCGCGATTCCATTAAGGCATTTCCTTTGGCTTCCATAGCCTGCATATATGTCTGTGGATGACGCTCTCGTACTTGCCTAGTGATGCGATCCGGAAATGAAATCTTGCCATGTGCGCCAGCTCCAATGCCAATGTAATCCCCAAAACGCCAGTAGTTCAGATTATGTTTGCACTCTTGATCTTTCTTGGCATAGGCGGAGACTTCATAACGTCGATAGCCGGCAGATTCAAGAAGCGCTAAGTTTTGCTCGAAGATGGCATCAATCTCATCTTCGCTAGGAAGCTTAGGCGGGAAATTCGCAAAATAGGTATTGGGCTCAAGTGTTAGGTTGTAAAAAGATAGATGAGGCGTTTTAAAAGAGAGTGCAGTCTCAATATCTGCTTTGGCGTCTTTTAAGGTTTGCTGAGGTAGGCCGTACATTAAATCTAAGTTGACAGACTT
The DNA here is from genome assembly GCA_023253245.1 of Polynucleobacter sp. GTDB lineage: Bacteria > Pseudomonadota > Gammaproteobacteria > Burkholderiales > Burkholderiaceae > Polynucleobacter. Next base: position 709 of record JALRHB010000165.1, read on the forward strand.
AAAGTATTGTTGAGCAATCTCAATAGCGTGTTTTGCTTCTACTCCGTTATGAATACGTCCTAAGATTTTGAGTTGCGCATCCTGAAAGCTCTGAATGCCCAAAGAGATGCGATTAATGCCTGACTTTGCAAACGCGGCAAACTTTTCTGCCTCCACAGAGCCAGGGTTGGCTTCCATGGTGATTTCACAGTCAGGCTCTAGATTGACGCGTGCACGAATGGCGGAAAGTAGCCTATCCATCCCTTCAGGGGAGAGCAGACTTGGAGTGCCTCCACCGATAAAAATACTGTGTACCTGTCTTCCCCAAATATGGGGTAGCTCACTTTCAAGGTCGGTAATAAGTGCATTGATGTAGCGCGCCTCATCAAAGCCTTGACCATTTTTAGAATTCTCACTCTGATCTTTAATTTGGTGGGAGTTGAAGTCACAGTAAGGGCACTTTCTTTCACACCACGGAAAATGGATATAGAGTGATAGGGGCGGCAATGCTTTTAGTTGCGGCTCAAGACTCAGAATAGATTGAGGAGAATTAAGCACGGTTTTGTAATTGCGAAATGAGTTCGCGTAATGCAAGGCCGCGATGACTGATTAGATTTTTTTCAGAGGGATCTAATTCGGCAGCAGTATAGCCAAGCTCGGGCAGAAAGAAGTGAGGGTCATAGCCAAAGCCATTACTTCCTCTCGCCTCATCAATAACAGTCCCATACCAGCGGGTTTGTACGATCAGTGGCTCAGGATCATAGGCACTATCTACCATCACTAGGGCGCAAACATAATGTGCGCCACGATCAGTTTTATCTTGCAAAGCGTTGATTAGCTTTTGATTATTGGCCGCATCATCACCATTAGTTCCCGCGTAGCGAGCAGAATGAATCCCCGGCTCGCCGTTAAGTGCGTGAGCGCAGATGCCAGAGTCATCGGCAAGTGCAGGAAGACCACTTGCTGCACTGGCATGGCGTGCTTTAGTCAGGGCATTCTCTATGAAGGTGAGATAGGGCTCTTCGGCTGAAGAGATGGCTAAGCTGCCTTGAGGAATAACTTCATATTGAAAGGGTGCCAAGAGAGTCTGGAATTCACGGAGCTTTCCGACATTATTTGAGGCGAGAACAAGTTTTTGCATCAGTGCCAAATCTTTACTGAAGGGCTTGTGTTTGAAGTCGTGTTAACTCTTGAATGCCTTCCTGAGCCAGGTCTAATAAGGCATTTAATTCAGTGCGTGAGAATGCAGCACCCTCAGCAGTGCCCTGAACTTCGATCATGCCACCTTTGCCGGTCATGACAACATTCATATCGGTATCACAAGCAGAGTCTTCTGGGTAATCCAAATCAAGCACTGGAACACCTTGGTAGATGCCAACGGAAATCGCTGCCACGCTATCAATAATGGGGTCATTTGTGAGAGTGCCATTGGCAAGGAGGGTATTGATGGCATCGCGTGCTGCTATATAAGACCCAGTAATGGCAGCAGTTCTGGTCCCCCCATCAGCTTGTAAGACATCGCAATCAAGATGAATCGTGCGCTCGCCTAAGAGGGCCAGATCAAAAACTGATCGCATCGCTCTCCCAATCAGACGCTGAATTTCTTGAGTACGACCAGATTGTTTACCTCGTGCCGCCTCACGATCACTGCGGGTATGGGTGGAGCGGGGGAGCATGCCGTATTCAGCCGTGACCCAACCTTCTCCTGAGCCTTTCTTGTGTGGAGGCACCTTTTCTAGGACGCTGGCAGTGCACAGGACTTTGGTATCACCAAAGGCAATTAAGACCGAGCCCTCAGCATGCTTGGTAAAAGCTCGATTAATGGTAATTGGCCGTAACTGGGTGGGCGTGCGGCCACTAGGGCGGGCGATATTGCTATGGTTTTGGCTACTCATGGGGTCTAGTCCTCAATGGTTGGGCAGAATCAGTAATGAATCTACAATGTCCATATGATATCGAGCATGACTGGTTATGGCAGCGCTTCCCGCCAAGTCTCCCTAGGAGGGGGTGTGGTGGCTGATCTGCAGGTGGAATGTAGGGCTGTTAATAGCCGCTTTTTGGATTTGGGTTTTCGTCTACCTGATGAATGCCGTGGGGCGGAGCCTGCGCTAAGAGAAATCGTTGCCCAAAGA
>JALRHB010000166.1 GCA_023253245.1 Polynucleobacter sp.
ATATAACGAACAGCCAAAATTTCTACTTCGCGATTTCCGCCTGGAGCTTGAACCGCTACAACATCACCCTCTTCTTTGCTAATTAAAGCACGGGCAATAGGAGAGCTAATGGAAATTTTATTGGCCGCAATATCAGCCTCATCGTCGCCAACGATTTGATAAGTGAACTTAGTGCCATCCTCTAAATCTTCAAGATCAACTGTTGCACCAAAAACTACGCGGCCTGATACATCTAAAGCAGCAGGGTCAATAATTTGAGCAGCAGATAATTTGCTCTCTAGCTCCTGAATACGGCCCTCAATAAAACCTTGCTTTTCTTTAGCGGCATCATATTCAGCGTTTTCAGAGAGATCGCCTTGTGCGCGCGCCTCAGAAATCGCATTGATAACTGCTGGACGGTCCACATGCTTGAGACGATGAAGCTCCTCTTTAAGGAGTTCTGCGCCACGCTTTGTAATTGGAATAGTGCTCATACTTCTAACCTAACATAATTTAATTGAGGGTCTTGTGTAGATTTTGCAAACCATACACTTCAATAGACTCTTTACTACCATTTTGAGATGCCATTAAACCATCCATCACGGCACGGGCGGCACTAATCGTCGTGTAATAGGTTACGCCATTTGCCTGCGCACTGGTTCGAATCGATCTTGAGTCTGCAATAGCAGTTCGAGTTTCATCAACAGTGGTAAATACTAATGAAATTTCACCGTTTTTGATCAAATCCACAATATGCGGGCGACCATCCTTCACTTTATTGACCACACGCACCGGCAAACCAGCCGCCTCAATCGCTGCGGCAGTACCCTTAGTGGCTACCATCGGGAAGCCCAATTGATGCAACAGTTTAGCCACTTCAACGGCCCTAGGCTTATCACTATCTTTGACAGTCAAGACCACAGTACCGCTCTTGGGCAATTTAATTCCGGCACCCAGCTGAGATTTGAATAAGGCCTCACCGAATGTCTTGCCAACTCCCATAACCTCACCTGTCGAACGCATTTCAGGTCCCAAAATTGGATCAATGCCAGGGAACTTATTAAATGGGAATACCGCTTCTTTTACAGAATAGTAGGCAGGTTTAACTTCCGATTGGATGCCCTGCCGATCTAAGGTCTGACCAACCATGCAACGCGCGGCAATCTTCGCCAACTGTAAGCCAGTTGCTTTCGAAACAAAAGGAACGGTTCGCGATGCACGTGGGTTTACCTCGAGAACATAGATAACATCTTTACCATCCACATTTTGAATCGCAAACTGTACATTCATAAGGCCTACGACATTTAAACCTTTAGCCATTGCAGCAGTTTGACGTTTAATCTCTGCAATCGTCTCATCTGATAAAGAGTATGGCGGCAAAGAGCACGCGGAGTCACCAGAGTGAACCCCAGCTTGTTCGATATGCTCCATCACGCCACCGATAAATACTCTTTGACCATCGCTGATGCAGTCAACATCACACTCAATCGCATCATTGAGGAAGCGGTCTAGTAAGACAGGCGAGTCGTGTGAAACCTTGACTGCTTCACGCATATAACGTTCAAGATCACGGCCATCATGAACGATTTCCATAGCGCGACCACCCAATACATAAGAAGGACGAACGACCAATGGGTAACCAATCTCATCTGCAAGCTTAAGCGCCTCATCCTCAGTTCGTGCTGTTCTGTTAGGTGGTTGACGTAAATTCAAATCATGCAATAGTTTTTGGAAACGCTCGCGATCTTCTGCGGCATCAATCATGTCTGGCGATGTTCCAATAATAGGCACCCCATTACGTTCAAGATCTAAGGCAAGCTTCAAAGGAGTTTGACCGCCGTACTGGACGATCACCCCTTTAGGTTGTTCTTTGGCAACAATCTCAAGCACATCTTCTAAAGTGAGAGGCTCAAAGTACAAGCGATCAGAGGTATCGTAGTCAGTAGATACTGTTTCTGGATTGCAGTTCACCATAATGGTTTCATAACCATCATCGCGCATCGCCAATGCAGCATGCACACAGCAGTAGTCAAACTCAATACCTTGACCAATACGGTTCGGACCTCCACCCAAGACCATGATCTTCTCTTTATTGGTAGGCTGAGACTCACACTCGCCATGCTCTGCCTCATAGGTGGAATAAAGATAAGCGGTATTAGTTGAAAACTCAGCCGCACAGGTGTCCACACGTTTATACACCGGGACTACCTTCAAGCGATGGCGCGCAGCACGTACAGAAGCAGCATCTACCCCAAGCAATTTTGCCAAACGACGATCTGAAAAACCTTTTTGCTTTACGAAGCGTAACTCAGCAGCTGACAGGCTATCAATCTTGCGTTGCTTAAGCTCGGTTTCAATCGTGATGAGCTCTTCAATTTGCTCTAAGAACCAAGGGTCAATCTTTGTCTCACTATAGATCTCATCAAGACCCATGCCCATACGGAAAGCATCTGCCAAGTACCAAATACGATTTGGACCAGGCTCACCAATTTCCTGAATGATGTCATCGAGATCGGTTGAAATCTCATCTAAACCATCAACTCCAACCTCTAAACCACGCAAAGCCTTTTGAAACGATTCTTGGAAGGTGCGACCAATTGCCATAACCTCGCCAACTGATTTCATCTGCGTAGTTAAGCGAGAATCCGCTTGCGGGAATTTCTCAAACGCAAAACGCGGAATCTTTGTGACAACATAGTCAATCGAAGGTTCAAATGAGGCAGGAGTTGCGCCACCAGTAATGTCATTTTTCAGCTCATCCAAGGTATAACCAACCGCTAGCTTTGCAGCGATCTTTGCAATTGGGAAACCAGTCGCTTTTGAAGCTAAG
>JALRHB010000167.1 GCA_023253245.1 Polynucleobacter sp.
AGAGGTTTATCAGATCCCTCACCCGATGTCCGCAACAAGATAATCGAGTATTGGAACCACGACTCCCGTCTCTAAAACGATCCAGTCACCAGGACTGAACAGCTTCTCAGCCTAATCTATGACCAAGAAGAAGAGTCAGCATGGCTCAATAACGCAGTGTACTTATTGCTACAAGCTTCAAAACTGTCTGCGGATTTCAATCGCAAGATTTTTGATGAACCCTTGAGCAATTGTCAGTTCGATCCCATGCACATCAACCAATTCAAAATTAACTAAAACAGGTCACAGCCCGTAACACCATCGTTAGCGCAAATCGCTGTGATCTCCGCTTCCCAATATTTTTCACAACAATAGAAAAAGACCTCTACTTTGTAACCAATTAAAGAAGAAGAAGATATTGAAATGTCTGCAGAAATGATTGATAACGATAATTCTTAACAAAAGAGTCAAGACAAGTTGAAAGTAGCTGGGGTTCCTTCTCAAGATTCTTAGCTATTGGAGCAAGCATTCGCTCCTGGTTTTATCAGGTCAACACAGCACTAAGGCAAGCCTTTATTCAACCCTTCGTAAACCATTTCGTCATCGTTGGTCGTCTCAGGGCTTATGTATGCGTAATCAGCACATGGTGGCACTGGCTTATACAACTAAACTCAAGACTAGTAAACTCCTCCTGATTTCATAAATTCACAAGCGTTCTACGAACCATAAGGACCTCTTAAAATATTCAAAATTAAAGAAGACAATGAGTAGCAACCAGGTCAAATGTTTTAAGAGCCTAAATTCCAAGTGCCTGGGTAACAACAGTAAAAACCTTAGAAGTCTTCAGGGACCCGAGCTAAATTCTTTGAGTCAAATTACATAAATTACAATCCAGTGTAGGAGAGTTAGGACGGCTCTATGATCAGAATCGTCAAAGATGGAAGTATGCCCTCGCAACTAGCCAGGTAGGAAGAGATCAAACGTGTCCAACAAAAATCATTGATGAAATCTTACCAACAACTCTAAAAAGAACAAATCTCGATGTTGAGACAGTATAGAGTAGGTGAAATTCCTGACATCTAGATTGATTTCAAAGATATTATGCTGCCGTTGATGGCTTTAGCTTCTATGGACTCTACAATCGCCACTGAGGTCTTAGTCGAACTTTTCGTAGAACTTTATAAATCAACCAAAGACCCCGTACAAAGAAAGAAGCTTGGTGATGGTGTCAATTGCATCCTCTCACAGTCTTTAAAATTTGACTATGGAATGATTAACTCAATGCATAGAATCGCTATTGAGCTCTTGAAGATTGACGGGTTCACGATTGACGCTGGAGTGATTGAGCTGACTGGTAGATCAAGCATGTCATACCAAACCTCATTACTCTTGTTAGAAGAAACAATTATTTACGGGTAAAAGTCCAAAGAACTGTCTTAAAGGTCAAATTAAGGCAAAGTTACCACTGAGTAAAAAAATTAGAGGATGCTGATATCGCATTAAATAGATCCATGATTGCCTTAGGTTCATGTACTATGAAATTAAATGCAGTTGCTGAAATGATCCCAGTTACCTGGAGAGAATTTTCAGAGCCACATCCATTTGCACCTGTTGAACAAATGGAAGGATATAGAACACTTTTTACTGATTTAAAAAATTGGTTAAGATCTGTTACTGGATTTTCTGGAGTATCTTTACAACCCAATGCTGGTGCACAAGGAGAGTTTGCTGGCTTAATGGTAATAAAAAAATATCATGAGCAAAATGGTGATACGAATAGAAATGTTTGTTTAATACCAAGTTCAGCTTATTCGAAGCCTTGTTTGCCAGCTCCATCCACTCTGCGCTATCGGCAAGGGCTGTAGGGGCTTTGCATGAGTTCGGTCGTTACATCAACGATATGGAGTACCGCGCCCGCCGCATTCAAGGCGCTGAAGACGCGAAGGCCTTCATGCTAGGTTGGCTCAGCGACATTGGCTATCAACAGCACCTAATGGACAGCGAGGACAGTGAAAAGCTAGCCGCCGCACGTTGGACCAACGTGATGGACTTCGTCGATTGGATGAGTCAACGCTGTGGCGGCACAATTGATGACACTGCTGGCGTCACGATGGAGAGCGAAAAGAAAACCTTACTCGAAGTCATTCAAACCATCGCCCTGCTCTCGACCATCTCGGAGCGCGAACAAGACCAAGATGTCGTCACGCTATCCACCCTGCACGCCGCGAAAGGATTGGAATGGCCGCATGTGGTGTTGGCTGGCGTGAATGAGGGCTTGTTGCCCTTCAAAACTGACGACGATAGCCTGACACCCGAGGCCTTGACGCAACGACTAGAAGAAGAGCGACGACTGATGTATGTGGGCATCACCCGCGCACAACGCACACTGGCGGTTAGCTGGCTGATGCGTCGTAAAAAGGGTCGTGAAACCATCGCAGGGAAGGCGAGTCGCTTCATTGCTGAAATGGGATTAGAGGAAGCGACCACAAAGGAAGACCCGCGAGAAAAACTCCGCGCCCTGCGCGCCGAGTTTGCGGCCAAGGCCGCTGCCAGCGCACAGCTAGCTGCTGATACGGAGCCCCTGTCATGACACATCGGTTTATTGCTGGCCTGATCGCACTTGCTTTAACCAGCTCGCTGCTGGCTGCCGATGACCCGGGCGCACCGCTGAACTGCCGAACCAGTCAAGCGTCAACGCTCGCCCACTTTTGGGAACTCAGCGATAGCGCAGACTGCGACACCTTTAGCTTGCGCGGCTACCGTCCCATCAGCCTCATGGGCTCATTCAG
>JALRHB010000168.1 GCA_023253245.1 Polynucleobacter sp.
CTTCACCCCAGAACAAATGAAAGAAGCAGTCGCCATTACTAAGGGTCGCGCACTCCTTGAGGCCTCTGGTGGCATCAATCTAGATCAGATGCGCACCATTGCCGCCACAGGCGTTGATCGCATCTCCTTAGGTAAGCTTACCAAGGATATCCAGGCGGTGGATTTCTCGATGAGAGTTTCTACATCTTAATGAAGGTCAGGACTGTCAGTAGCGATGCCTACTTTTAGCATCGTTTTGGAGTCGATGTAATCAAGACCTTTACATGACTGAGCAATCATCGTTGCAAAGAAATAATTTGCCGCGCTCTTAGGCAGCATATAAGCTAAATAATTATTGATTTTGGTAATGGCAGCAGGATCTTGCCCATCCAAAGATATACATTTCCTAAGCAGCAAGTCTGAGGCAGGCTGATGAATACCGAGCTTAGAGTTTGGCGATATGTTTGAGCGAAAATGCGCCAAGCGCCGAAATCCGCCAACATAAACAAAAGCGCACGCAGAGTCGCAATATTGGTGAATATCAGTTGTTACTTTAGCTTGTCGGAGCTCTCTACCAAGGTGCATAGCAACATCTAGATCTCCCCCATGAGAACTAATAATTACAATTTTTTCAAGACATTCTCGGCGGTTTAAATTATTGAGCGCCTCATTCATGGTGGGCTCGAGTGATTTAGTGATGCGGCCATCAATTGTGAGATAACAATCTCCATAATCCTCAAATACCTCCACTACACCGCCATCATAGACATAGCGATGATCTTTAGAAGCCAAATGGGAGGGGGTGCAACCAACCAAGGTCAGGGCCAATAAACCACACAAGGTCGAACCGAGCCCTAATATACCCATAACAGAAGGCTAGCTAGATTCTGCCCCGTCTGAGGGACTCTCGAATTGAGGCGTCAGAATAGTCGGGTAAGACACTGCCCATGTACCTGGATAGTCACGACTGTAATGCAGGCCCCTGCTCTCTCTTCGCATTAAAGCTGACCTCACAACCAACTCCGCGCACTCTAATAGGTTACGCAACTCAATTAAGTCACGGGTCACTTTAAAATTAGCGTAATACTCTTGCACTTCATAGCGCAGCAATTTGATTCGATGTAATGCACGCTCTAAACGGCGATTGGTTCTCACAATGCCGACATAGTTCCACATGAGTGAACGTAACTCATCCCAGTTATGAGCTATGACAACCTGCTCATCAGCATCTTCAACCTGACTCTCATCCCACAGTGGTAATTTGGGCATGACAATATCCTTCTGCGCAGAAATATCTTGCGCAGCAGCCTTACCAATAACAACACACTCTAATAATGAATTGCTTGCAAGGCGGTTGGCGCCGTGAAGCCCGGTATACGTAGCCTCGCCAACGGCATATAAGCCTGGTAAATCTGTTCTTCCTTTGAGGTCGGTCACCACACCGCCGCAGGTGTAATGCGCTGCAGGCACTACGGGTATAGGCTCTTTAGTAATATCCAAACCAAGGCTCTTGCAGCGCGCGTAGATCATTGGAAAATGCTCTTGAATGAAGGCTTCTCCTAGATGAGTTGCATCGAGATGAACATAATCTAGGCCGTGCTTTTTCATCTCAAAGTCAATTGCGCGGGCGACAATATCGCGAGGTGCTAATTCATTGCGCTCGTCATGCTCAGGCATAAAGCGAGTGCCATGAGGTAGTTTGAGTAAACCACCTTCACCGCGCATGGCTTCAGTAATCAAGAAGGTTCTATCACTGGGGTGATACAAGCATGTCGGATGAAATTGAATAAATTCCATATTACCCACGCGGCAACCTGCACGCCATGCCATAGCAATGCCATCGCCAGTAGCAGTATCTGGATTACTGGTATAGCGATAGACCTTACCTACCCCACCAGTAGCCAAGACAACAGACTTGGCTGCAATCGTTTCTACATGATTATTTTTAATATCAAGGGCATATACCCCATAACAACGATTAGGTTTAGAGCGCTGAGTTTTTTCATCTAGATGTCGATTAGTAATCAGATCGAGCGCAATCCAATGCTCTAGTAATTGAATATTTTTATGCTTGCGAGCCTTATCCAGCAGCACTTGATGAATTGCTTTTCCTGTGGCATCAGCGACGTGCGCAATCCTGCGCTGACTATGACCACCCTCACGTGTGAGATGCAAGCCCATTGGTCCAGCCTCATCAGCTGTAAAAGGCACCCCTTGCTCTATAAGCCAACGTATCGCCTCAGCACTCTCTTCTGCAATATAGCGAGCCGTAGACTCCACTACTAAACCTGCGCCTGCCTCTATAGTGTCAGCCACGTGAGCATCAATACTGTCATGCTCCTTATCCACCACACCAACAATTCCGCCCTGCGCCCATGCCGTTGCAGCCTCATCCAAGCCGCGTTTAGCCATGACAATAACTGGCTGAGTTTTGGCCATATGCAGCGCTACAGTTAAACCAGCCAAGCCAGCGCCGATAATCAGCACTGGGAGCTCTGCATTGCTATCAGCCGGAGGTGTTGAGGGTGAAGAACTTGCCATGAAGTGCTTATTCTAAAGGTCGCCAGAGATATTCGCTCATCTATCGCTTAATATCTCGGTAGAAGTTTTCGTGTGAGCCAATAGACTCCAGATAAACAAGCCTTAACCCGTTATCTACAGAATATCCAAGCAAAAAAAGCTGATTACCGCTTCTGAACTTGAATACCCATAATGCAGACAAATCGCCCTTCTCTTTTTCGCCGATATCTGGTTTTTTAGCTACCTGGATTA
>JALRHB010000169.1:0-2502 GCA_023253245.1 Polynucleobacter sp.
AAACCGCCGGCATCCATAATTTTTTTAGCAGCAATACCTAGTTCTGTTCCCGCTTTCACAGCAGTGCGCAACATGTCGCCAGTGGAGATTTGTGGAATAGCGAACTTTTCGCAAATAAACTGAGCTTGTGTGCCTTTGCCAGCACCTGGTGCACCGAGCAGAATTAACCGCATTGTTTTCCCCTTAGAAGACCTTTATTGTCCCGTATTTTTTGGGATTCTCTATGAATCAATTCCTAGGATTATCCCCGAGAAGTTTTTGATCTCGAGATTTTGGTTTTTAGCTGGCAAGAATGCGGCGAACGCGCTCTAGATCTTCGGGGGTGTCAACTCCCGCAGGAGGGGCTTCTAAAGCAGTATGAACGGCAATTCGGTAGCCATTCCACAAGGCGCGAAGCTGCTCAAGGGCTTCTGCTTGCTCTGGTGGGGCAGGCTCAAGACGAGAATAGGCTTGAAGAAAATCAGCCCGATAAGCATAAATACCCAGATGGCGTAAGTAAGTTGTTTGCGCTAGCGCTTCTGGATCGCGCACAAAGGGAATACTTGCCCTTGAAAAATACATCGCTTCCGCGCTTCTATTGAGCACCACTTTCACGACATTGGGGTTGTTGATTTCTGTAGAGTCAGCAATGGGAACTGCTATGGTGGAAATAGCGCAACTTTCATTATTGGCTAAAGTTTGCGCAACCTTATTAATGAGTTCGGGGGGAATGAGGGGTTCATCACCTTGAACATTCACTACTAATGTATCGGCTGGGAGCTTAAGTAATTGCGCCACTTCGGCAATTCGATCAGTGCCTGTTGGGTGATCTGCACTGGTTAAAAGACACTCCACTCGGTACTCATCACATACGGCTTGAATCTCTGGTGAGTCAGTTGCAACTACTACGCTGTGCGCCAAGGATTCCTGGGCACGCTCGGCCACTCGAATGATCATAGGTTTGCCGCCAATATCTGCAAGGGGCTTACGAGGTAAACGCGTTGATCCTAATCTTGCAGGAATGACTACTAGAAATTCTGGGCCTGTATTACTCATATGGGTCTAATCAAATGCGATTGAATTAAAGACATTCATCGGCAGAGAGACTGCGTGCTTCATCCACCAACATTACTGGAATGTCATCACGGATTGGATAGGCCAAGCGATCTGCTTTGCAAATCAGTTCATGCTTATCGCTGTCTAAATGTAAAGGGCTCTTGCATAAGGGGCAAACCAAAATCTCGAGTAATCTCTTGTCCATATTGGCTCTCAATGATTTTATAAAGTGTATTGATTAGGATCAGGTCTTTGCAGAATGGACTCTAGCCAATTTGCAAATCCATTTGGTAGGTCTAAAGTCATCGGTACTACCCAAATGCGTGCATCGTTTATTTCAGAACATTTTACGGCATCCTTCTCAGTAATCAGAATGCATTGCGCATTAATTGATTCGAGAAACTCTTTGGTAAAAGAGCTGTGATCAGGTAGGCCAATCCACTTAGCGGTAATACCTTGTTTTTTTAAATCATCAAAAAAACGCTGAGGATTGCCGATAGCTGCAATAGCAGTGACTTTTTCAGAGGGGTAATTTGTTGCAAGTGCTTCAAGAGTTTGGGTCTTACTCGAATCAATTAATTGGTATGGGTGCCCCAGAGCGCTTTGTAATTGAAATGCACGTCTGCCTAAAAAATATTCGTCCATTCGAGCGTTAGCGAATTCTTGGCCCATCATTAAGGTGGCATCTCGATCACGCGAGGCAGGCTCACGCAAGGGGCCGGCGGGTAATAAAAACCCATTCCCTTCTCCGCGTTGATCGCGTACTACTAATTCAATATCGCGACCTCCCTCTCTGGCAGGCCAGCGAGCTAGAGCACGATGCTGTAAGCCATCATCACTGATGATGACATTAACAAGTGGATTTTTCTTTAGCAAAGAGCGAATGCTTTTAACGCGCTGAGGATGAACCCAAATCGGAAATTGATCTTGTGTACGCTTGGCGATCAGCACAGGTTCATCTCCTACTTTTGCAGGATCAGAATTACTCTTCACTTCAATCGGATGCATGGAAGTGGAGGCGCCATAACCTCTGCTGATAATTCCGGGTTTCCAGCCCATGCGCGCTAAGCGTTCGGCTAGAGCAATCACAATGGGTGTTTTGCCAGTGCCACCAACCCGAATATTGCCCACAATAATGATCGGTACTGCTTGAGGTTTACGGTTTCCGATTCCAATTTCAGTGAGAAGATCAAGTGTGCGGTTGATCAAACCATAAAGCCATGCCAGTGGCCAAAGTAATAGGCTAGTGGGTCCACGTCTTTCCCAGAATTTAGGCGCTGTATTCAATTGCAAGAAGCGCGAAGAGTGCTTAGTAGATGACATGCAAATTGGTGTAATTATTTCTTGGACTGGCTAGTGAAAACAATGTTTGGTAGATTGGCATCACGTGCAGCCTCTAAGGCACTCATCACTGCCTGGTGTGGTGCTCTAGCATCTGCATCAATACTGACTTGAATATTGTTATCT
>JALRHB010000169.1:2512-2750 GCA_023253245.1 Polynucleobacter sp.
AGAGTTCAATTGTTTACCCAGTTGATTGCGATCCGTTACTTTGCCATTGATGGCAAAGCGGCCATCACGACTGACCGCAATATGAATTTGCTTATTCTCTGTTTGATGCTCCACTCCACTTGCGGTAGGCAAAGTGATGGCGAGCTCCTGAAAGCGTGTAAAAGTCGTAGAGATCATTAAGAAAATCAATACCACCAAGAGTACATCAATGAAGGGAATGAGATTAATCTCAGGTTCT
>JALRHB010000016.1 GCA_023253245.1 Polynucleobacter sp.
GGGCACAACTAGTCTGCGTGCTTTAGAGAGTCATGCCTTGACCCAACTGAGTAGCGGGGAAACAAATCTCTTTATTACTCCAGGCTTTACTTTCAAAACAGTCGATTGTTTACTCACCAACTTTCATCTACCGAAATCGACGCTGCTCATGCTCGTAAGCGCTTTTGCGGGTATCGACAATATTCGCCATGCTTATCAACATGCCATTCAAAATCAATATCGCTTTTTTAGCTACGGCGATGCAATGTTTTTGAGTCGCCTCCAACTCTCAAGCCCATGACTAAACCAATTCACTTCAATATCTTGGCTCGCGACTCCCAGAGCCCAGCTCGCTTAGGGCAGCTTGATCTTCCACATGGTAGCGTGCAAACCCCCATCTTCATGCCAGTGGGAACCTATGGCACCGTGAAAGCAATGACACCCCGAGACCTAAATGAAGCAAAAGCGCAAATTATTTTGGGCAACACCTTTCATTTATGGTTAAGACCAGGCCTGGATGTAATCAAAAAGCATGGTGGACTACATCGATTCATGGGCTGGGACAAACCAATCTTGACGGACTCTGGAGGCTTTCAGGTATTTAGCTTAGGCGCATTGCGAAAAATTTCAGAGGAAGGAGTGACCTTTGCCTCCCCAATTAACGGTGACAAATTATTCATGTCACCGGAAGTCTCGATGGAAATTCAGGCAGTCCTAAATAGCGACATTGCTATGCAGTTTGATGAATGCACTCCTTATGAAGTGAAGGGGCAGCCAACTAGCGAAAAAACAGCTAGAACATCTCTTGAAATGTCTTTACGCTGGGGCGACCGTTCCCTAAAACGCTTTCGAGAACTTGAAACTGGAAATGGGCTGTTCGGAATTGTTCAAGGTGGAATGTTTGAAAATCTCCGAGAATTCTCGCTAGAGGCAGTGAGTCAACAAGGTTTTGACGGAATTGCGATTGGCGGCCTGTCTGTTGGAGAGCCAAAACCCGAGTTTGAGCGCATTTTGAACTTCACTGCACCAAAACTACCTGAACATATGCCGCACTATTTAATGGGTGTTGGCACTCCGGAGGATCTGATGCTCGGCGTTAGTCTCGGAATTGATATGTTCGATTGCGTCATGCCTACTCGTAATGCCCGCAATGGTTGGCTATTCACCCGATTTGGGGACCTTAAATTACGAAATTCTGCCTATAAAGACGATGATAGACCGCTTGACCCCACCTGCACCTGTTACACCTGTCAAAACTTCACCAGATCCTATCTGAACCACCTTCAAAAAGCCAATGAGATCCTGGGATCGCAACTCAATACTATTCACAATCTCTCCTATTACCTGCAATTAATGGAGGAGGTGCGCGAGGCCCTATCCAAAGATCGTTTTAGCGCCTACCGCGAGCAATTTCATCGTGATCGCCAGCGAGGCGTTGAGCCTGGCCAGGATTAATAGCCCTGCGCTAGGAGTGAGCACCCCAAATCAGCCTCCTTAAGCCCTAAAGGTTTAGAATTGCTGTTTTATGGCATTGCTTTATTAGCCTAAAAATGAAGCTATTTCGAATTAGTAATTAATGGAGGTTTACATGTTGATTAGTAACGCTTTTGCCCAAGCTCCTGCTGCGGGCGCAGATTCTGGTGGCTTAATGAGCTTTCTACCCCTTATTCTGATGTTTGTAGTGCTCTACTTCATCATGATTCGTCCACAGATGAAGCGTCAAAAAGAAACCAAGGCCATGTTAGAAGCATTGGCAGTTGGTGATGAAGTCGTTACTGTTGGCGGAATCATGGGCAAAGTAACTGGTTTAAAAGATCAAGTAGTGACTGTTGAGATCACCGCGGGCACTGAAGTCCAAATGCAAAAAGGTGCGATCACCACCGTTCTGCCTAAAGGCACACTGAAATCCGCTTAATAGGCTGACTAAAAAGTATCTCAATATGAATCGCTACCCTCTCTGGAAATACATAGTTATCCTGGTTGCTTTGTTGATTGGGGGGTTATATTCTCTTCCCAATATTTACGGAGAGGCTCCAGCGGTTCAAGTTTCATCTGCCAAACCTACTATCAAAGTAGATTTGGCAACACAAGCCCGCGTCGAAAAAATTCTTGCAGATGCTAGCATCGAAAATACGGGAATCTTTTTTGACTCCGTTGGCAATGTTGGCTCAATCAAAGTTCGTTTCAACAATACCGACATTCAATTGCGTGCCCGTGATCTGTTGCAGCAAAAATTAAATGTTGATCAGAACGAGCCTAATTACACCGTTGCATTAAATCTTCTTTCGAATACACCTGGCTGGCTAAATGCGATTAACGCATTACCCATGCCCTTAGGTCTTGATTTACGCGGGGGCGTTTACTTTTTACTGCAAGTGGATATGAAAGGCGCGGTTCAAAAGAAAGTTACCTCCTTAGCAACCGATATTCGCAGTCAACTTCGAGAGAAGTCAGTGCGCCATCAAGGGATTGAGCGTGGCCAAGAAAAAATTACTATTTCTTTTGGCAGCATGGAAGAAGCTGAAAAAGCTCGCTCAGTGCTACAAACAAGCCAACCAGAATTAAATTGGCAAATTTTACCTACTGGCCTTACACCAAAGCTGGTGGGAGAATTTAAGCCTGTAGCCTTAAAAGAAATCCAAGATAATGCCGTAAAACAAAACATCGTCACGCTCAATAAGCGCGTTAATGAATTAGCGGTCAAAGAGCCGGTCATTCAGCAACAAGGCGCAGAACGTATTGTGGTGCAACTACCTGGCGTGCAAGATACTGCTCGTGCCAAAGATATTATTGGTCGCACTGCGACTTTAGAGTCTCGCCTAGCAGATCCTATTGTTTCAACGATTGCGATTGGTGAAACACCACCTCCAGGTATGGATGTGTTCCGCTTTGGTGAAAATCGCCAAGGCGTCTTTAAAAAGACTGTTATTTTCAGTGGCGACCGCATTACCGACGCAAGTGCAGGTTTTGATCAAAACCAACGGCCTGCAGTCAACATCTCCCTAGATGCTGCCGGAGGTCGCGTGATGCAGGAAGTAACTCGCGAGAATATTGGTAAGCCAATGGGGATGATCCTCTTTGAAAAAGGCAAAGGCGAGGTACTAACGATTGCCACCATTCAAAGTGAATTCGGTTCCAAATTTCAAATCACCGGGCAACCAACCACTGAAAGTGCAAATGACTTGGCGCTTTTATTGCGGGCCGGTTCATTGGCAGCGCCAATGGAAATTATTGAAGAGCGTACCATTGGGCCGAGCCTAGGCGCAGAAAATATTGAGAAGGGATTCAAGTCTCTGATCATTGGTTTTACCGCTATTGCAATCTTCATGATTGCTTATTACATGCTCTTTGGCACCTTCTCTGTTATTGCTTTGGCAGTGAACTTGTTACTGTTGATTTCGATTCTATCGATGTTGCAAGCTACCCTGACACTTCCAGGCATTGCAGCGATGGCTCTGGCTTTAGGCATGGCAATTGACTCTAATGTATTAATCAATGAGCGCATTCGTGAAGAATTACGTGCTGGCGCATCTCCTCAGACAGCTATTGCTGTTGGCTTTGATAAAGCATGGGCGACTATTCTGGATTCAAATGTCACCACCCTGATTGCTGGTCTTGCTTTACTTGCTTTTGGTTCTGGCCCGATCAAGGGCTTCGCAGTAGTGCATTGTTTAGGCATCCTCACTTCAATGTTCTCAGCAGTCTTCTTCTCGCGCGGCCTAGTCAACCTTTGGTATGGAAGACATAAGAAGGTGCAAAAACTCTCTATCGGCCAAGTTTGGCGTCCAAAGGAGAAATAAGCCATGGAATTTTTCCGTATCAAAAAAGATATTCCCTTTATGCGCCATGCGTTGGTGCTCAACGCAGTCTCTCTGGTGACCTTTATTGCTGCAGTTTTCTTCCTTTGGCACAACGGCTTGCATTTATCGATTGAATTTACTGGCGGTACTGTCATGGAGGTCACTTACCCCCAAACAGCCCCGCTAGATTCCATTCGCTCTAAAGTAGAAAAGTTAGGCTACACCGATACTCAGATACAAAACTTTGGTAGCTCACGTGATGTCATGATTCGCCTGCCTTTGCAAAAAGATTCTGATGGCAAGATGATTTCTTCTGCCGATCAAAGCGCATCAGTCATGCAAGCTTTAGATCCTAAGGGAACGGGCGCCAAACTTCAGCGCGTAGAGTTTGTTGGTCCACAGGTTGGCAAAGAATTAGCTCTTGATGGTTTGAAAGCGCTTGTCTTTGTGATTATCGGCATCATGGTGTATCTGTCCTTCCGCTTTGAGTGGAAGTTTGCCGTTGCTGGCATCATTGCTAACCTGCATGACATTGTGATTATTCTCGGCTTTTTTGCATTCTTTCAATGGGAATTCTCGCTCTCAGTATTAGCAGCAGTTCTTGCAGTACTGGGCTATTCCGTCAATGAATCCGTTGTCATCTTTGACCGCATTCGTGAGAACTTTCGTAAATATCGCAAGATGAATACCCGCGAGGTAATCGATAACGCCATTACAAGTACGATTAGTCGTACTGTGATTACACACGGCAGCACGGAGATGATGGTGTTGGCAATGTTAGTTTTTGGCGGCCCCACTCTCTTTTACTTTGCTTTAGCGCTAACTATTGGCATTCTCTTTGGTATCTACTCTTCCGTATTCGTCGCTGCCGCTCTGGCTATGTGGTTAGGTGTAACGCGAGAAGATTTAGTGAAGGGTGAGCGTAAACCAGGTGATGAAGCGCGTAGCGATGACCCCAACTTTGGGGCGCAAGTTTAAGTTTTTACTCAAAACTAATTGAGTGTACAGTTCTCTCGCTCAAGGGCGGACAAGATTTTTTGCGTCGCACCTTGATGAGCAGTTGTATAGATTTTTGCAGCCTTAGCCATCCTCGACAATTCAGCTGGATGGAGCAATAATTCTCTCAAGGCTTCCATTAAAGCGATCTGCTTAGTTAATAGCAACTCCCCTGAAATGCGCTTAGCTGCTCCGATCTGAATGGCATCTATGGCAGCCTGTTGGAAGTTGTATGTGTGCTCTCCAAGCAATACCGGGCAACCTGCAGCGCACGCTTCGATCAGATTTTGACCACCAAATGGCAAGAGGCTACCACCCATCACCACAAGATCAGCAGCGCTGTAATACAAGGGCATTTCCCCCATGGAGTCGCCCAAAATCACTTGAGTGGTATCACTTAACTTAGGAAAATTAGCCCAGTCGGAGCGACGTTCAAGCTTTAGTCCCGCGGCATCGACAAGACTGGCTATCTCAGAAAAACGCTCTGGATGACGTGGCACTATGCACAATAATGGTGGCCGCTCAAATGCACTATTTCGCAATAGATCTTGCCAAGCCTGGAGTATCAAGTCCTCTTCACCATCACGCGTACTCGCTGCACAGACCATAAGTCGACCACCCTCATGAATCTCATGCTTCCATGACTGCCCTTGTGCAACTAAATTCGAGTCCAATGGAACATCAAACTTAAGGTTGCCAACAATCTCGACATTTCTTACGCCAAGACTGTGATAACGCTGCGCATCAAACTCAGTCTGTGCCAATATTCCAGCAAAAGCCTGAAATAATGATCTTCCTGCTTTACCAAATTGCTTCACGCGCCGAGCGCTCCGCTCAGATAAGCGGGCATTGACTAAAAATAAAGGCAGCCCTTTTTCAGCACAATCAAAAACCACTGTTGGCCAAGCCTCTGTTTCCATGAATAGGCCAAATTTAGGCTTAAAGGCGCGAAGAAATTTAGCTACTGCCCAACATAGGTCATATGGCAAATACACTTGACGCATTTGACCCGAAGCGATCGCCTTAGCAAATAATGCTGCACCAGTTCGCCGACCATTGAGCGTCATATGCGTTAGCAATATCGATTCGCCACGGCTAAGATAAACATCAATCAATGGCTGCGCAGCCCTTGTCTCCCCAACAGATACCGCATGAATCCAGATAGCACCCTGCTTAATAGGCTCTTGGTACCCAAAAGCCAAGCGCTCGGGAAGATGGGATAGATATTGAGCGCTATGACGAGCCCGCCAAGCCAACCGAATAAAAGCAAATGGCAAAAGCAAATGCCACAGTAATTGGTATGTAGCGAACCAGAACTTGGGACGAGCACCGTACTGAGAATCTGTTGGTGCGCCCTCAAGGCTTGGGGTTAGATTCACTTTTTAAGACGTTCGGTCAATTCGACCGCCTTACCCAAGTAAGAAGATGGGGTCATTTCTAGAAGTAACTTTTTAGCACCGTCCGGAATTGCGAGGCCACGAATAAATGTTTGTAAATCTTCTTTATTAATTCCCTTGCCACGGGTTAGGTCTTTGAGTTGCTCATAGGGATTCTCAATACCATAGCGGCGCATTACTGTCTGCACAGGCTCTGCAAGCACTTCCCAGCACTCATCTAGATCGGCCGCAATAGCTGCGTGGTTCACTTCTAATTTTCCTAAACCACGTAATGCGCTGTCATAGGCTAAAACACTATGGCCAAATGCTGGGCCAAGATTGCGTAAAACTGTTGAGTCAGTTAAGTCACGTTGCCAGCGGGAAATCGGCAACTTCTCAGCAAGGTGACGTAATAAGGCATTAGCAACACCCAAATTACCTTCAGAATTCTCAAAGTCGATTGGATTAACTTTGTGAGGCATAGTCGAAGAGCCAATTTCACCTGCTTTGGTGCGCTGCTTGAAATACCCAATCGAAATATAGCCCCAAAAATCACGGTCCATATCCAACAAAATCGTATTCGCACGGGCAATCGCATCAAATAGTTCGGCCATGCCATCATGCGGCTCAATCTGAATGGTATAGGGATTAAAAGTCAGGCCGAGTCTTTTCTCGACAACATTTTTAGAAAAGTTTTCCCAATCAAAATCAGGGTAGGCAGACAAATGGGCATTGTAATTACCCACTGCACCATTCATTTTTCCTAAAAGCGGTACTGCAGCAATTGCAGCAATGGCCCGCTCTAATCGTTTTGCGATATTAGCCAGCTCTTTACCTAAGGTGCTTGGTGAGGCTGGTTGGCCATGAGTGCGGGATAGCAATGGTACCTTAGCATTTTCAATAGCAAGATCAGTTAATACAGCGAGCACTTTTCTAAGTTGGGGTAACAAAACTTCATCACGCGCCCCACGCAACATCAAACCATGCGAGGTGTTATTAATGTCTTCAGATGTACAAGCAAAATGGATAAACTCGCTAGCCTTTAGAAGATCGGGACGGCCAGAAACCTTTTCTTTTAAGAAATATTCGACTGCTTTGACGTCATGGTTAGTTACTGCTTCGATGTCCTTAATGCGCTGTGCATCGGCATCAGAGAAGTTCTCCGGTAAAGACAATAAAAATGCCTCGTCCGCCTCACTAATTTTAGGGACATCCGGCAGGCCGGCTGAAGCCAAAGCCAAAAGCCAATGAATTTCTACAAAGACGCGCTGGCGCATGAATGCCGCCTCAGATAACCAAGGTCTTAAGGCGTCCAACTTTCCGGCATAGCGGCCATCTAGTGGGGAGAGTGCATTTAGGGTTGAAAGCGGCTGACTCACGAATATTGCCTTTATTTGGGTTGTGCTAATAGAACCTAATTTTAATCGTTCTTAGACCCCAACAAGATTGTCCTAGGATAGCTATACTTAGATCCATGAAACTAATCGGATCCCTCACTAGCCCCTATGTACGCAAGGTACGTATTGTTCTTCTGGAAAAAAAGATTGAGGTAGACCTAGAGTTAGAGAATGTCTGGGCTGCTGACAGCAAAATTGCCCAAAATAATCCTCTTGGCAAGATTCCCTGCCTTTTGCTCGATGATGGGGAGGCCATTTACGACTCGCGTGTTATCGCTGAATATGCGGATAGTCTCAGCCCTGTTGGTAAGCTCATTCCAGAAGGCGGTCGTGAGCGTGCCAGCGTCAAAACCTGGGAGGCCTTAGCTGATGGGATTGAAGATGCTGGCATCCTGGCTCGTCTCGAGGCAACTTTGCGCCCTGCTGAACAACAAAGCCCAGTCTGGATTGAACGTCAAATGGGCAAAGTTAATCAAGGGCTAGCGCAAATGTCCCAACAACTCGGTGAGAGTGCATGGTGTCACGGCAATCAAATGAGCTTGGCAGATATTGCGGTAGGTTGCTCATTGGGTTATCTGCTGTTTCGCTTTCCCAATATTACTTGGCAAACCCAGTATGCCAATCTAGATAGGCTTTATCAGAAGTTAATGCAAAGACCCTCTTTTGCAGAAACAGTACCGCCGGCAGCCTAAAACTCACTTAGGCGGAAATAATCCCTCCGCCCAAACACACCTCTCCATCGTATAGAACGGCAGATTGGCCGGGAGTCACGGCCCATTGGGCCTGCGGGAACGTCAATTCAAAACTGAGCGGCTCTTGTCCTCCAAACGACATGGTGCATGGGGCATCCACCTGACGATAACGCGTCTTTGCTGAATACTGCCCAGATTTTGGCGGCTCTCCAGCAACCCAACTAGCGTCCATTGCAAACAGTTGACTCGCTAAGAGCCAGGGATGTTCATGGCCCTGGGCAACATACAAAGTGTTACTGGGAACATCTTTACGGGCCACATACCACGCATCACCATTACCGTCTTGACTACCCCCCAAACCAATCCCTTTACGCTGCCCTAAAGTAAAGAATGCGAGCCCCATATGCTCCCCAACTGTCTTACCTTCCGGGGTTTTAATGGGTCCAGGGATGCGCGGTAGATAGCGATTTAAAAACTCACGGAAGGGGCGCTCTCCGATAAAACAAATGCCGGTTGAGTCTTTTTTGCGCGCATTGTGTAAGCCAATATGTTCGGCAATTTTGCGAACTTCCGTTTTTGAGATTTCCCCTAAGGGAAAAAGAACATTTTCTAATTGAGCTTGGGTCAGGCGATGCAAGAAATAACTTTGATCCTTATTAGCATCTACTGCTTTGAGCAGCTGCACCCGGCCTCCTTGATGGCGAACGCGCGCATAGTGCCCTGTGGCAATCGCATCAGCACCCAAACTCATTGCATGATCTAAAAATGCTTTGAACTTGATTTCTGCATTGCACAATACATCGGGATTAGGGGTTCTTCCTGCTGCATACTCACGCAAAAAATCAGCAAATACCCGTTCCCGATACTCAGCAGCAAAGTTCACCGCCTCGACATCAATCCCAATTAAATCAGCCACAGACACAACATCTAGCCAATCTTGGCGAGCAGAGCAATATTCGTCAGTATCATCGTCTTCCCAGTTTTTCATGAAAAGGCCAATAACCTCGTAACCCTGCTCCTTGAGCATCCAAGCAGCAACAGACGAATCTACCCCACCAGACATCCCAATCACTACTTTGGAGGGATTTGAGGGTGGTATAGCCAAAGAATTGAGCTGGATCATCAAAAAATGCGAGAATTCACGATAAGCTAAAAACCTTATTGTAAAAGGCTTAAGAAAACTTAACCGGAAGCCTCAGGTTAAGCGCCTTGGTCGTAAGGGTATGCCTATATATGCGTAATCGCGTATATATACCTAACATTGATTTTTTAAAAAATTTGCATCTGGAGACATGCCATGCGCATAGGAGTACCGCTGGAAATCAGGCCTGGGGAAACCCGTGTTGCCGCCACACCTGAAACCGTCAAAAAATTGATCGGTCAAGGCCATACAGTTGTCATACAAAAAGATGCTGGTGTCAGAGCCAGCCAACCAGACTCTGCTTATGAAGCCGTTGGCGCCTCCATTGGTAGCGCAGCTGAGGCTTTTGGTGCTGAAATCGTTCTTAAAGTTCGCGCACCAGAATCTGCAGAGCTAAAACAAATTAAATCCGGCAGCGTACTCATTGGCATGCTCGATCCATTTGACAATGACAACATCGCCGCTATGGCTGCCCAAGGTATTACAGCATTCTCTTTAGAGGCTGCACCACGCACTACCCGCGCACAGAGTATGGATGTCTTGTCATCCCAAGCAAACATTGCTGGTTACAAAGCTGTGATGGTTGCCGCTAACGAATATCAGCGTTTCATGCCGATGCTCATGACAGCAGCTGGTACCGTTAAGGCAGCCCGCGTATTGATTTTGGGCGCTGGTGTTGCTGGCTTGCAAGCTATCGCAACTGCGAAGCGTTTAGGTGCAGTGATTGAAGCATCAGATGTTCGCCCCGCCGCCAAAGAACAAATTGAATCTCTAGGCGCTAAATTTGTTGATGTACCCTATGAAACAGACGAAGAACGTGAAATTGCTCAAGGCGTTGGTGGGTATGCCCGCCCAATGCCAGAGGCCTGGATGAAGCGTCAAGCAGCGTTAGTTGCTGAACGCGCCCAGCAAGCCGATATCGTGATCACGACTGCTTTAATTCCAGGGCGCAAACCACCAGTCCTTTTGCACACCGCTACTGTTGAGCAAATGAAACCGGGCTCAGTTGTGATCGACTTAGCGGCTGGTCGCGGTGACAACGGTTCAGGTAACTGCCCTCTGACTGAAGCTGACAAAATAGTCGAGAAACATGGCGTGAAGATTATTGGCTACACCAACCTTGCAAGCATGGTTGCCGCAGATGCTTCTGCTCTATATGCACGCAATTTGCTCGACTTTATGAAACTCATTGTTGATAAAGAGGCAAAGTTGGTCATCCCAAGCGATGACGACATTGTTACCGCCTGTTTAATGTGCCGCGATGGTCAAGCCATCCGCAAAAACTAATACAAAATTAATTTAAGGAAACATCATGGATCTCGCTGCTTTTCAAAGCATCCTTACAGTCCAAAACATCACGGTATTCGTGTTAGCTATTTTCGTTGGCTACCATGTGGTTTGGAATGTCACCCCAGCCTTGCACACTCCCCTCATGGCTGTAACCAATGCCATCTCTGGGATCATTATCGTTGGCGCCCTCTTGCAAACTGAAGTGATTGGCGGCGATGAAATTACCTTCACCAGCATCATTGGTGCAATTGCCGTCTTTTTGGCATCGATCAATATTTTTGGTGGCTTTATGGTCACCCGCCGTATGCTCGAGATGTTCAAGAAAAAAGCTCCAAAAGCTGATACTGCCGGAACTAAATAAAACTAGAACAAGATCTATATAGAGACCAAAAAAATGTCAAACATAACCGCGATTTCATATCTCATTTCATCGGTGCTTTTCATCCTTGCATTGCGAGGACTGTCTTCACCAACTACCTCACGTCAAGGCAATACCTTTGGCATGGTTGGTATGTTGCTTGCTGTGATCACAACCTTCATGATTCCAGACTTTAAGCCAGTCTATTCATTAATTATTTCCGCAATCGTTGGTGGCGCAATCATCGGAACGATTGCCGCTAAACGTGTGCAAATGACAAAAATGCCTGAGCTCGTAGCTCTCATGCACTCTTTTGTTGGTTTATCTGCAGTATTAATTGCGGTTGCAGCAGTATTTAATCCAGCCCAAGCCCATACAGGCGCCCAAAAAATCGAACTCTTCATTGGTGCATTTATTGGTGCCATTACCTTTACCGCCTCAGTAATTGCTTTTGGCAAACTATCAGGAAAGGTTAGTGGCAAACCTGTTACTTTTGGCGGTCAACACTTGCTCAATCTCGTACTAGCAATTGGTATGGTCTCTGGTGGCATCATGTACTTTATGACTGATAGTCATGCAGCATTTTTAGTGATGTGCACAATTGCTCTGGTGCTGGGCATTACCCTGATTATTCCCATCGGTGGCGCAGACATGCCAGTAGTGGTCTCTATGCTCAACAGCTACTCCGGATGGGCTGCTGCGGGAATCGGATTTACTTTAAATAATCCTGTGCTGATTATTGCAGGTGCCTGCGTAGGCTCTTCTGGTGCAATTCTGTCTTACATTATGTGTAAGGCGATGAATCGCTCAATTCTGGCGGTATTGCTCGGAGGCTTTGGTGCTGAGGCCGCCGCTGGTGGCGCTGATGATGGTGGCCCAAAGAATTACAAAACTGGCTCTCCAGAAGATGCTGCATTCTTAATGGAAAACGCTGACACCGTCATCATCGTACCCGGTTATGGTTTAGCCGTTGCTCGTGCCCAGCACGCACTTAAAGAGCTAACTGAAAAGCTGACCCATCATGGAGTAACCGTGAAATATGCGATTCACCCAGTGGCTGGTCGTATGCCTGGTCATATGAACGTGCTCTTGGCTGAAGCAGAGGTACCTTATGATCAAGTGTTTGAAATGGAAGATATCAATAGCGATTTTGGTCAAGCGGATGTGGTTTTAGTACTTGGCGCCAACGACGTCGTTAACCCCGCAGCTCGTACGCCTGGCAGTCCAATTTTTGGTATGCCAATTTTGGAAGCGTTCAAAGCGAAGACAATTATTGTCAACAAACGCTCTATGGCAGCAGGCTACGCTGGTCTTGATAACGAACTCTTCTACATGGATAAAACCATGATGGTCTTCGGTGATGCGAAGAAGGTCGTGGAGGATATGGTCAAAGCTGTTGAGTAAGCCATCTTCCTGAGGCAACCGACTTTAAGTTGATTACCTTTGAACCAATAGAGCAGTCGATAAGTTGATGAAACTCATTCGCTGCTCTTTTTTTCACCCTCATAATGGCAACAAATGAAATATCCTCGATTTATAGCCCTCTTATTTTTCTGTTCCCTAAGCTTTCATATTCAGGCAGAAGAACCCCAGAAGCACTACTACACTGAAATTCCTGGCGTAGAAGCCAAGGTGCTCATAAAGACGACCAAATCTTGGAATGGCTCCACATTGCCAAAATATGGGGATGGACAACCCGAAATTACGATTATTAGATATCGGTTTGCACCTGGTGCATCTATTCCAATGCATATGCACCCCGTTATTAATGCCGGTGTCTTATTGACAGGGCGGTTAAGCGTTACTACAAAGTCCGGAAAGACGATCAATATTCAGGCTGGGCAACCACTCGTTGAATTATTCAAGGAGTGGCATTACGGCACAAACCCCGGACAGGAAACTGCTGATTTAATTATTGTTTACGCAGGTAGTGAAGGGGCCCCTCTAGTAATACGCGAATAACTTCATTGCAGATTAAATGATTTACTAAATAAAAAAACGCCCGGTCTTTTGAACCAGGCGTTTTTGTTTCTAGAGCTTGGGCTATTACATCATCCCGCCCATACCACCCATACCACCCATACCGCTCATGTCGGGCATACCACCACCAGCAGACTCATCCTTTGGCGCTTCGCAAATTGCACAATCGGTAGTCAACAATAGGGCAGCTACAGAAGCGGCATTAACTAATGCAGTTTTTGTTACCTTAGTGGGATCGATTACGCCCTGCGCTACTAAGTCGCCATATTCACCAGTTGCAGCGTTGTAACCATTATTGCCTTTGCTAGCCAATACTGCGTTCACTACTACACTAGCTTCATCACCCGCATTAGATACGATGATGCGAATTGGCTCTTCCATGGCACGCAATACGATATTGATACCAGCATCTTGATCAGGGTTGTCGCCCTTCAAGCCTTTGATACCCTGCATCGCACGTAACAATGCTACGCCGCCTCCAGGAACAATACCATCCTCAACCGCAGCGCGAGTTGCATGCAATGCATCGTCAACACGGTCTTTTTTCTCTTTCATTTCAACTTCAGTTGCAGCACCAACACGAATTACCGCAACACCGCCCGCTAACTTAGCAACACGCTCTTGCAACTTCTCTTTGTCATAGTCACTAGTAGCTTCTTCGATCTGAACACGGATGTTCTTCACGCGTGCTTCGATTGCCTTGGCATCGCCAGCACCGTCAATAATGATGGTGTTTTCTTTGCCAACTTCGATACGCTTTGCTTGACCCAAATGCTCAAGAGTGGTTTTCTCGAGTGTGAGACCAATTTCTTCAGCAATGACAGTACCGCCAGTCAAGATTGCAATATCTTCCAGCATGGCTTTACGACGATCACCAAAGCCTGGAGCCTTAACAGCGCAAGTCTTGATAATGCCGCGAATGTTATTCACAACCAAAGTAGCCAAGGCTTCGCCTTCAACATCTTCTGCAATGATTAACAATGGGCGACCAGACTTAGCAACTTGCTCAAGCACTGGGAGCAAATCACGAATATTGCTTACTTTCTTATCAAACAAGAGTATGTATGGGCTCTCCAGTACAGCAACTTGCTTTTCAGGCTGGTTGATGAAGTATGGAGAAAGGTATCCACGATCAAACTGCATACCTTCAACTACTTCAAGTTCGTCTTCTAAAGATTTACCATCTTCAACAGTGATAACGCCCTCTTTACCAACTTTTTCCATTGCTTCAGCAATACGCTGACCAATGCTTTGATCGCTGTTTGCTGAGATTGAGCCCACCTGAGCAATTTCCTTAGTCGTAGTGCAAGGCTTGCTGATTTTCTTGAGCTCTTCAATTGCGGCTGCAACTGCTTTATCAATACCGCGCTTGAGATCCATTGGGTTATGGCCTGAAACAACGTACTTCATGCCTTCACGAACGATAGACTGGGCCAATACAGTAGCTGTGGTTGTGCCATCACCAGCGATGTCATTGGTTTTAGAAGCTACTTCTTTAACCATCTGAGCCCCCATATTTTGGAGCTTGTCTTTGAGTTCGATTTCTTTTGCTACAGATACACCATCCTTGGTGATGGTTGGGCCACCAAATGAACGCTCGATCACTACATTACGACCCTTTGGCCCCAAGGTAGTTTTTACAGCGTTAGCAAGGATGTTTACGCCTTCTACCATCTTGGTCCGGGCGTTATCTCCAAATACGACGTCTTTTGCTGCCATGATTGAATTCCTTTCTTAAGTACTAATTACTTCTGTACAACAGCCATAATGTCTTCTTCGCGCATTACGAGAAGCTCGTCGCTGCCGACCTTAACTGTTTGACCTGCATATTTGCCAAATAGCACGCGATCGCCCACTTTGACGTCTGGTGCATTCAACTTACCACTGTCATCACGCTTGCCTGGGCCAACTGCCAATACTTCACCTTGATCAGGCTTTTCAGCAGCAGCATCAGGAATAATGATTCCAGAGGCAGTTTTTGATTCTTGATCTAAACGTTTAATGATTACGCGATCATGTAAAGGACGCAGATTCATTCCTTCTCCTATGTTAGTAAGTGTTAACTATTTAAAAAAACTTATAAAAATCAATAATTTGTAATCTCTTAACACGAAGCCAACGGGGTTTTAGTACCTAAAAGACCTGTTTTAGCACTCACGTGTATGGAGTGCTGATTATATAGGTCTATTTCTGGGGATTTCAAGGGCAAGCTAGCTTTTATTTCATTTCCCAGGTTTTGCCTCCCTATAATGCTGGCAGGCATGTAGGTGAATTCCTACACATAAATAAGCCTTAAGCCCTTAACACTCCAATCCGTCATGCCTAGACTGGCTTATCACCGATTGGAGAATGCTGATGAGCCCGAAATCCCGGCTGTACACGCTTGTAAAGGCTTGGAAGAACAAACCCTTCCATGAAGCGCGCGATGTCTCTGGAGAGCCCTGGCTGGGCCTAAGTAGCGCAGCGCTTGAAGAACACCAATCCTGGTCTAAACGACAAGCGATTAGTAACGAACCCATTTTTAATCAACAGGGAACAAAACTGACAAGCTCATTATTTAGGCCACTATTAAACAGTAACGATAGCCAGCTTCTTAGACTGTTTATGGAAGGTCTAGACAATATTACTTACTGGTATC
This sequence comes from Polynucleobacter sp., assembly GCA_023253245.1. GTDB lineage: Bacteria > Pseudomonadota > Gammaproteobacteria > Burkholderiales > Burkholderiaceae > Polynucleobacter. The sequence continues at coordinate 15,648 of JALRHB010000016.1, forward strand.
GCAGTGGGCGTTTTATCCAAGGGATATTGCCAGTACCAGCGCATGCTATTGCATCAAGCAAATTTATAGATGGATTATCCGACCTTGTTCTAAATTCGCGACTCCCCGTTGGCTCAGTTAGTATCGGCATTCATCAGTATGAACAAGCTGAATGCATTGACCTTTCTAAAGAGGGCTTATTGCGTCTTCGTCGCCTAGGGATTTTGGTTCATCTACTGAACTTTTCCGGAAGCACAACACAAATGCATGCCTACACCGAAATTGAACCCGATGCAGTCCATGTAGATATCAGCCAACTTCGTAATACGCAAATTCCAAATGAACTGGGATCACTCAAACAACACTTTAAAAGCGAGATTTATGCAAGCAACATTACGCTTGTCAAGGATCTTGAGAATGCCCTTGCGATTGGCGCAAGCCACAGTTACGGCGGTCTAATGATGCCACCAGTCAGTCGTCACCAAATGCTCCACATTAGCGATAGTCGTATTGCTAAAGCTATTTTTTCGCTGCACCCTCATAAAAACCACAATGGAGATATGTAATGAGAAAACGCGTGATGTTGGTAGATGATCATCCAGCCATGTTGATGGCCTTAAAAAGCATGCTGCAAGATCAATTGCTCTTTGAAATTGTAGGACAAGCCCAAAATGGAGAAGAGTGTCTTCGCTCCATTAAAGAAGTCAATCCCAATATGGTGATACTAGATATAGATATGCCTAAAACAGATGGTTTTGATGTCATACGCCGCGTTGGCTTAATGCATCCTGATGTCAGAATTTTGGTGCTCTCCAGCCTAGATGAAGCTGTTTATGGCGGTAGGGTGAGATCGCTTGGTGCGCACGGCTTTGTCAACAAGACTGCGGGTGCAGATGTCATCTTGGCAGGATGCGTTGCTATCTCACAAGGCTATACCTTTTTCTCTCATGGAAAAAATGGCAACACCTCTTTGAGTGATACCGATAAATTAGCATTGATCTCTGATCGTGAATTACAAGTCATGAAATATCTTGGCAAAGGGAACACCAATCAACAGATTTCTGACTTGCTTCACATTAGCAATAAAACAGTTGCAACCTATAAAACACGAGTCTTTGATAAGTTAGGCATCAACAATATCGCAGATCTCATTTTGTTCTGCCGCATGAATAACATCATCGAAAGCTAAAACTCAGATGCATCGGTTCACGCTTCGACTCATTGCTTTAATACTCCATTCTTATGGGGTTTGTAGCTTTGCAGGGCCTTTTAGTGAGGCAGAGAAATCTTGGATCGATGCTCATCCAGTAGTGAAATTTAGCATTCACGAAAAATACGCTCCCTATCTTAAGGAATCTGCCAATTCCTCAGAGGGAGGTGTATTTAAATCTCTACTAGCAAAAATGCAGGAATGCACGCGACAAGAGTTTATCCCGGTCTGGAGAAACTCGGATCAAGATGGCCTTAGGCAACTAGCCACAGGAGAGGTTGACTTTATCATTGATCCACCCAACATTAGTCGCGATATCTTGCAATTTGGCACCTTATCCAATTCGATCTTTTGGGACCATGATGCCGTTGTCACCAAGGCCTCAAATACTCTAAATACCTCAAGTAATCATCTAAAAATTGCTTACTTTGATCGCGGATTAGACAATCCACCGTCAATTCACGGGCGCCAAATAATTGAACATCATCAGGTGCCCCATCTAATAGATGCGCTCGTTAAAAATGATGTTGAGGCATTGGTTATGCCAGCGCGACTAGCGCTGCACTTGATATCAAACTCAAAACATGATGATCTACACCTTGATGGGTTTTATAGCAGGGAGCCTTTTGCGTATCGCTGGCTCATATCTCATCACAACAATTCACTACACACCATTCTGAATCATTTTCTTGATGACTTAGATCCCATAGAGTCTCGTAGGCTATTTGCAATTAATCCCATCATTAAAACCAATGGCAATCATCCAAAAAATTTACCATGGATTAGCTTATTGTCTGCATTGCTTATTGGTAGCTTGGTCATTTACCAGTTACAAAAAAAATATATCGATGAAAAAAGAACTGCAATAGCATTGAGACAATCGAAAGAATTGGCAGAAAAAGCAAATGCCGCTAAGTCAGCGTTTCTGGCAACGATGAGTCATGAAATACGAACCCCCATGAACGCGATTCTGGGAGTTCAAGAACTCCTTTTGGGTAGCGAGCAATTTCCGAAAAAAGATAAGTCTTTATTGAAAAGTGCTCAGGCCTCAGCTGAATCATTGCTAGGCATGCTAAACCAAGTACTTGATATTTCAAAAATAGAGGCTGGAAAACTTACTCTTCATTTAGAGCCTTGCAACCTAAGTCAGCTGGCAAATGATATTCATGCGGCATTTTCTACAGTCGCTAAACGGCAGAACTTAATTCTTCATACATCTATCGACCCTAGAATTGCTGAAGTACTCATGATTGATTCTTTGAGATTGAGACAGGTTCTGCAAAATTTACTTAGTAATGCCATTAAATTTACCAATCAAGGCGAGATCTACTTTGCAATTAGTGTTCTTGCGGATGATCATGCAGGGCAACTAATTGAATTTCGCGTCATCGATACTGGGGTAGGTATGGAGCCCGATCAGATTGAATTGGCTTTAAAAGCATTTGAACAAGTACCCTGCAATCTTGATCATCGCACCTCAATTGCTAAAGAGGGCACTGGTCTTGGGTTGACGATTACGAATCATTTAGTTAATTCCATGAATAGCCACCTCTATTTTGATAGCGCGCCCGGCTTTGGTAGCAATATTCATTTTTCTGTTGCATTTCCAAGAAGTAGTGTTGCTGCAGCTAACTCATCAATTTTTGATTCGTTATCACAAAGTTCACGGAAACTGATCGCCA
>JALRHB010000170.1 GCA_023253245.1 Polynucleobacter sp.
ACCAATACCAGGATATCTTTGAGTTAACGCTTCGGCACTTGCGCTTTCATTTGCCTTAGCAAGATCCAGATATGCTTTTAACCTGCCTTGTTCAGCGGTGGCAAGTTGGGCATCTAAGCGAGCAACATCCCCCAACTTATATCTAACCTGGGCAATCCGACCAATTTGATCACCTAACTGGCTATTTTTCTCTGCAACCAATCTAGTCTGGAGGGCTTTGAGGTAATTAAACCAGGTAGCAAGCAAATCTCTACTAGTCTCATGCATAGAATCTGCAAACTCAATCCCAGCAAAGTTCTTGGTTGAATCAGAAATCTTATCGTCCACTCCGCCTTTGCCCCAAAGACGAATTGGCCTCTCAACCCCAGCCCAATACTCTTGGTAATTAGTAGCTACGGGGATATTGGTAACGTTTCTATTTTGACGACTACCTTTAACAGTAAACTCATGAGATCCTGATGCGATTGCATCAGCCTTATAGTTCAATGAGTTTCGTCTTGCATCTGCTGCCCCAATTTTTGGACTAGCAAGCAATGCATTCTTTACCTCCTCATCCTTAGGCAATATATTTGTCGCAAATGATGCCGTGGAGCCCAACAGAAAACAAATACCGACAATAATATTTCTCATTTTTTGATCCTCCACACTAGATCTAATAAGCGATCAAAATGAAGTGCATCCTTTAATTCAGTCATAGTCTTTAGTGCACCAAAGCGTTCATATAGCTTGGGCAGCAATAAGAGCGTTAATAGCGTTGAAGTGATCAAACCACCAATCACAACTATTGCTAATGGCCTTTGTATTTCAGATCCGGGCCCAGTAGCAAAGAGTAGAGGAATCATTCCTAGCCCTGTAATCATGGCTGTCATCAATACTGGTCGCAAGCGCCTTTCCGTTCCAAGATGAATCACATCGCTCATAGAATCGCCCGCAACAAGACGTTCATTAAAGTAAGTCACCATCACCACCCCATTGAGAACGGCGATTCCCAGTAAAGCGATAAACCCAACTGAGGCTGGAACTGATAGATATTGACCTGTAATAGTCAAGGCAACAATGCCACCAACTAGGGCAAATGGAATATTGAGAAAAATAATTCCTGCCTGAATTGCCGATCCAAAAGTCACCATGAGGATGGCAAAAATTAAGGTCAGTGCAACAGGAATTACCAATGCCAGCCTTGCAGAGGCTCGCTGTTGATTCTCAAACTGACCTCCCCAAACAATATTCAAATCTTTAGAGAGATTGAGAGCCGCAATAACCCGTTGGGCATCCTCTACAAAACCCGTGAGATCTCTGCCCTCGACTGCCACTTGAATACTAGTAAAGCGGCTTGACTGCTCGTGATCAACTCGTATTGGTCCATCAATTTGTTCAATATCTGCAAGAGCAGTAATAGGCCAAGACCGGCCATCAGGAGCGGTAATTAGTAGATTATCGAAGGCTTGCGGACTAGTGCGAATAGCATCATTGCCTCTTAACACCAATGGTGTTGGGATGATTCCATCTAAAACCACACCCAGATGCTCACCTTCAATCTGATTTCTTAATCGCTGCTGAAGATCTTCAACGGAAAACCCCGCCTGTCCAGCGACTGTGCGATTAATTTTTAGACTCAGATACTGCATACCTTCTGCACGAGGCGCAATAACTTCCGCCGCCCCTTTAATTTTTCGCACTGACTCTGCTATGGCCTGGGCAGCTTTATTAATCTCTTTTAAATCACCGCCAAATACCTTGATGGCAACATCACCACGGGTTCCCGTAAGCATTTCTGAGACCCGCATTTCGATTGGCTGAGTAAATCCATATACCAACCCCGGAAACTCTTCTAAAGCAAGTCGTAGCTGCTCTGAAATGTCATCTTTATTACCTTGCCACTCGCTTTTTGGTTTGAGCACCAAAAACATATCGCTTTCATTCAAACCCATCGGGTCTAAACCTAAGTCATCTGATCCAGCTCTTGCAATAATGGATTTAATTTCAGGCACTTTTTTTAACAACAGTTGCTCTAACTGCGTATCAACAATTAAAGACTCACGCAAAGAGATTGATGGAAGTTTTTGCACCTGAATCAAAATATCCCCTTCATCTAAGATCGGCATAAATGTTTTACCGACAATTAAATAAAGGGCAACCATTAAAGCAAGGCCAATACCAGCAGAGCGGTATAACCACTTTTGATTGGCCCAAGCCTGATTACGCCACTCAATATACCTTTGCGAAATGCGGCGCATAAACTTAGTTTCATCATCTGCCTTGCGATGCAAAACATAGCTAGCTAAAGCTGGAATCACCGTAAAAGCCATGAGCAGTGATGAAGCTAATGCCATAACAATAGTCAATGCAACTGGCGAAAAAAGTTTTCCCTCCAAACCCTCAAGACTTAATAGCGGTAAAAAGACAATCGCAATAATCAAAACGCCAGCCATTACAGGTTTTACAACCTCATGCGTGGCTGTCAAAATAATGTCTTTTTTACTTAATGCCAAAGATGTTTTCGGGTTGGCAAACGCAGTCTCAATGTTTTCAACCACCACTACTGCTGCATCGACCAACATACCAATAGCAATTGCTAACCCTCCTAAACTCATGAGATTAGCAGTCAACCCAAATGCCTTCATCAAGATAAAAGTTGACAGGATAGAAAGCGGTAAGACAGCAGCAACCACCAAAGCTGCTCTAAATCCACCCAGGAAAAAATAGAGGATGATGCAAACTAACACTATCGCCTCT
>JALRHB010000171.1 GCA_023253245.1 Polynucleobacter sp.
CATGTTACAGGAGTAAGTAGTGTCACTGACACTAATGTCGGTGGAACATTAAATTTAGAAGGAGATAGTATTACCCTAACAGGTCCTGTCACTGCAACTGCCAACGTGTCTCTAGGGGACAATGATTATTTACGTTTAGGTGATTCTCAAGATTTAATTCTCTACCATGATGGTGGAAATAGTGTCATCCGAGACCAAGGTACAGGCAATCTTTTCATTGATGCATCTACAACTTTAACTTTTAGATCAGGCGCTGCTGGAGAAAGTTATTGTGTAATGAATCACAATGGCTCTGTTGATTTATACTACGACAACTCCAAAAAGTTTGAAACCACAACTTCTGGTATCGCAGTCACAGGTGGTGGAACATTTACTGCTGATGTAGGGATTGGAACAAGCGCTGATCGATTATTGCAATTAGGTTCAACACAAAGTGTTCCTTTTGCTTTGCACAGACAAACTGCTACAAACACTGCTTCTGTAGCAATGTATTTTCAATTAGGAGACGGTGCTGCTGCAACTAATAAACATGCTTACGCAGCTCTTTTAGGTGTTATTGATGACAATACCAATACCTCAGAAGATGGTAGTTTTGTTGTTCAGACCTCTACTAATGGAACTTTAACAGAATATTTAAAAGTAAATTCAGCAGGTATTTCTGTAACAGGAACCGTGGTCGAATCTTCAAGTATTGATTACAAAGAAAATGTCAAACCACTCGAGTTTAATGATGCAATATATTCTGTTAATGCAGTGAAGTATGACAGAAAAGACGGATCTTCTAAAGACGAAGTAGGTGTGATTGCTGAAGAATTATATGAAGTTTTACCTGATCTTGTTTCCTTAAAAGATGGTAAACCTGATGCAGTTGCTTATACAAAATTAACAATGTATCTTTTAGAAGCATTGAAAAAACAAAATAAAGAGATTCAAGAGCTCAAAGCAAAACTTAATTGATAATTCAAAATAAAGTATCTAATCAGGTAGTAGATAATTTTTTATTTATTCTTGAAGTTTATAAACAAATTAGACCTGATTTTAATCAAGCAACCGGTAAAGAAAATTGTTCTGAAAATGCGTATCAAACACCTAATATACTTGATTTCAATGTATTTAGAGATGCCGCTCAATTATTAATTCCCTATATTCCTTATGATTTAAAATTAGAGTTGTTTCATATTCATCTTATTAGCTACTATAATCAAGGTCATCAAAGAGCTCACGATCACATAGCAACAGAGGACTTTTCTTTTATATTGTATTTGTCTGATTCTCAAGATGGCCATACTTGTTTTTTTAAGGAAAATACTATTAAAATTAAACCTGAAAGAGGAAAGATTATTAAAGAGCTTATCTACTGCTCCATGACTTGTCTTTTGGCAATCACTTGTACTTTATTGGTGATCTTATGAACACACTGCGACAGGCGCTTGTCCAAAGATACCTGCTGGCCCGCTCATGGGTCGCGGCACGCCCAAATGACATTTGGAGTCTGAACCAGAAACGCCGCTCCAGAATGGAGGCGCTGTACCAGAAGGCGCAGCGAATGGCATACAAGGCAGAGGTGGAGAAATGCCCCCTGCTGCGGAGGGTTAGCCATGCAGGACATTAACTTTGCCGAGCTTCGATCAAAGAAGCCACGAAACACCAAGTATGGCAAGATGCGCGAGATCATCCTTCGGGCTGGATCTCAGGTGTTTTCGATTAACGACATTCTGCTAGCCATTGACGCCCTGCCGGAGTACGCCGCGCTTGCTGAGTTGGACGTAGACTCAAACCGACATTCGATCAATCACGCCCTGTCCCTGCTGATGAAAGAGGGCAAGGTCAACAAGGTAGGCTTTGGCAAGTATCAACTTAACTGGGAGGCGCTATGATTCCACCAGCAACTGAGCGCAGATTTATCAGCGAGATCGAGAAAGACCACTATGGTCAGGCGCTTCGTCTGATCGAGGCAGCAGAGCCGCGCATGATGCCGGAAGATAGAAGCCGAGCGCAACGAACGAAGAAGTACATCAAGGCCAAACTAGCGCAAAAGGGGATTCCGACATGGTAGACTTTGACAACGTGAACCGCCCTTCCCACTATGCCAGCGGCAGCATTGAGTGTATCGAGGCTATCAAGGCCCAGATGACGCCCGATGAGTACCAAGGCTATCTGCGGGGAAATGTCGTCAAGTATATGTGGCGGTGGCGCGAGAAGGGCGGGGTAGAGTCACTGCGTAAGGCGCGATGGTATCTGGACAGGCTGATTGCGAGTGAAGTCTAACAACTTCTGGCCCTGTACCCTTCACTTTCGTGGATGGGTGTGCAGACAGGGCTAGATTTACTTCTTATCCTTCCACCGGGCAACAAGCTGCGAGTACATTGAGACTCCAGCCCAGCGCCACCACGGGGACACCACGCCACCGTTATCCTGTAGCAAATGGCGGAAGTAGGAGTCCCCAACCTTCCTGCACTCCCAAGGGATTTTGCGGTAGTTGGTCAAATGGCAAATTGCGTCATGAGCAAGTGATGCCTCTACCATTGCTGGAGTGTCGATGGCCCATGAGCCAAAGTCCCACTCAGAGCCTTTGCGGATAACCAGCCGCCCATCGAGGAATAGTTCGCACTGGAAGGTACCGGTATCCAGTGACGCCAGGTAGGAGGTTATCGGGGTGCGGTAGGTCTTATCTTCCTGTAACTTTCCCCACTTGCCGTTCTTGATTAGTTCGTAGT
>JALRHB010000172.1:0-265 GCA_023253245.1 Polynucleobacter sp.
AAGCCTTCCGATAGAAATGCCAGATCAACTTGGTATTGGGCAGCGATCTCGCGCATCGCAATACGTGCTTCAGGCATTAATGCTCTGTTGCTTGACCAACGCTGTGAAAAGTAGGGTTGATGTGCCGTGCAGCTTTGTGTTGGGCTAATCTGGATACCTAAAATTTGGGCATGATGAATTAGAGCTGCTTCTAAAGCAGGTGGAATGGGTGCATTAGAGAGGGCTACGAGCGTGAGAGGTGTAGTCATATAAATTAAGTTGCTTG
>JALRHB010000172.1:275-2393 GCA_023253245.1 Polynucleobacter sp.
TAAGCATAGCCGATTCATTGAGGCTTCGGAGCACTTTTCGGATATGGTCTAAACGTTGCTCTAATTTTTCAAAATCCCGCTCTTTTTGAGGTAAGACTTTGAGCTTATCCTGGCCATTGAGCTGAATAAATTTGGATGATTGAATTAGCTGAATAATCTTCATTGGATCAATCGGTGGATTCGGTATAAATTGGATCTGAATTGAAGTGGGGGAGGCGTCAATTTTCTTGATGCCAAAGCTAGCCATTTCAAGTCTCAAGCGATGCGTTTCATAAAATGATTTTGCTTGATCTGGTAAGTCACCAAAACGATCAACTAACTCTTCGCGTAATTTCATTAGCTCTGAAAAATCATGGGTGCCAGCAAATCTTTTATACAAAGAAAGCCGTTCATGAACATCGGGGCAATACTCGTTAGGAAGAAGTGCTGGTACACCTAAATTTACGTCAGTAGTCGCCTGAAGAGGTGACAATAAGTCTGGCTCTTTGCCGCTACGTAAGGATTTAACTGCCCGATTGAGCATTTCGGTATATAGCTGAAAGCCAATCTCATGAATTTCGCCTGACTGCTTATCACCCAATACTTCACCAGCTCCACGAATCTCTAAATCATGCATAGCCAAGTAAAAGCCTGAGCCTAGTTCTTCCATAGCTTGAATAGCATTCAGTCGTAACTGCGCTTGTTTGCTTAATGCCTCTGGATCAGGCACTAGAAGATAGGCATAGGCTTGATGATGGGATCGACCGACACGCCCCCGCAATTGATGCAACTGTGCTAAGCCAAATTTATCGGCCCGATGCATGATGATGGTATTTGCAGTGGGAACGTCAATACCAGTTTCAATAATAGTGGTGCACAGCAAAATGTTGGTACGCTGTGTCACAAATTCACGCATTACCGATTCCAACTCCCGCTCATGCATTTGGCCATGGGCCACACTAATGCGAGCCTCAGGAATTAATTCTTGCAGAGCATGTTTACGGTTTTGAATAGTCTCTACTTCGTTGTGTAAAAAGTAGACTTGACCACCGCGTTTGATTTCGCGTAATACTGCTTCCCTTATAACGCCATCACCTTCACGACGCACAAAGGTCTTTATGGCTAAGCGTTTTTGTGGTGCGGTAGCAATGACAGAAAACTCTCTCAAACCCTCCATAGCCATACCCAAGGTTCGAGGAATTGGGGTGGCCGTTAAAGTCAGAATATCGACTTCTGCTCGTAAAGCTTTGAGAGCGTCCTTTTGACGCACTCCGAAGCGGTGCTCTTCATCCACAATTACCAAACCTAAGTTAGCGAATCGGGTCTCTTTTGATAATAGCTTGTGGGTTCCAATGATGATGTCAGCTTCGCCTTTGGCAATTGCCTCTAAAGCTGTATTAATTTCTTTAGCGGTCTTAAAGCGTGAGAGCTCAACAATGCGCACTGGCCAGTCTGCAAAACGGTCTTTCCAAGTGGCTACATGCTGTTCAGCCAAAAGAGTGGTTGGCGCCAGAATGGCAACTTGTTTACCGCCCATTACGGCCACAAAACTAGCTCGCAGGGCAACTTCAGTTTTACCAAAACCCACATCGCCACAAACTAACCTATCCATGGGTGTGCCGCTCGTCATATCGGCAATGACTGCGGCAATAGCATTTGCTTGATCTGGGGTTTCTTCAAATCCAAAGCTCTCGGCAAAGGCAGCATAGTCGTGAGCGGAGAATTCAAAAGCATGGCCTTTGCGAATAGCGCGAGCTGCATACAGACTTAATAGTTCAGCAGCTGTGTCCCGAATTTGCTGGGCTGCTTTGCGTTTGGCTTTTTCCCACTGACCTGAACCTAATTGGTGTAGCGGTGCCGAATCAGGATCAGAACCGGCGTAGCGAGTAACCATTTGCAATTGCTGAACTGGCACATACAAAGTGGCCTCATTGGCGTAAACCAAGTGTAAAAATTCTTCAAAAATCGGTTCCTCTTTTGGCGGGGCCAGATTGAGTAGAACGAGACCTTGATACCTGCCAATACCATGGTCTGAGTGAACTACGGGATCTCCAATCTTTAACTCGGAGAGATCCTTAAACAGCATATCAGGGTCAGCACCCTGGTTATCCTTACCCTTGCGACGCTGACGGGCAGTGC
>JALRHB010000172.1:2403-2713 GCA_023253245.1 Polynucleobacter sp.
TTCCGCTAGCCATGTAAAGCCATTGAACAGCTGAGCAGTTACTAATCCAAAGAGCGAGTCGCTTTTTATAAAATCGGCTATTCCATCAAACCCTTGTGGCTTTAATGGGTAAAGGGGCTGGCCATTTTGTCCTGCAACTGCGTTACTTTCCTCAAATAACTGACGTATGGATTCTTTACGACCAGCGCTATCACTGCAAATTAAGATCCGTACTTTTTCTTGTGCCACCAAACTACGTAAGCGACTGATTGGATCGGCATCGCGGCGATGCACTGCAATATCAGGAACTGCTATGAATTGCGGGTTGTCT
>JALRHB010000173.1 GCA_023253245.1 Polynucleobacter sp.
ATTCGTCGCGCTATTAGTTAAGTCTAAATGCAAAAATAAATTATCAATAAAGAATTGGGGAGACTTCATGAAACAGAATAAACAGATTAGAAGCCCAAAAATTGCCGTCATTCCCGGTGATGGAATTGGGAAGGAGGTAATGCCTGAAGGTGTAAAGGCGCTAGTAGCTGCAGACAAAAAATTTAATATTGGCATGCAATTTGATTACTTTGATTTTGCTAGTTGTGACTACTATCTTCAGCACGGCAAAATGATGCCGGACAACTGGTTTGATACCCTCATGCAATACGACGCTATCTTTTTTGGCGCCGTGGGAATGCCTAATATTTTGCCGGACCATGTCTCCTTGTGGGGAAGCTTAATTCAATTCCGTCGTTGTTTTGATCAATATGTTAACTTGCGGCCAGTCCGCCTTTTGCCTGGCGTCCCTTGTCCGCTCGCAAATCGTAAGCCTGGCGATATTGATTTTTATGTTGTCCGTGAAAATACTGAAGGAGAGTACTCTAGCGTAGGAGGGAAGATGTTCCCCGATACAGACCGTGAGTTCGTTATTCAAGAATCGGTATTTACGCGCCAAGGAGTAGATCGCATCCTCCAATATGCTTACGACCTTGCTCAGAGCAGACCTAAAAAGCATTTAACATCTGCTACAAAATCAAATGGGATTGCTATTACGATGCCTTATTGGGATGAGAGGGTGGAGGCAATGGCAAAGCAATTTAGTGATGTGCGTACGGACAAATATCATATTGATATATTGACTGCCCAATTTGTGATGAACCCTGATCGTTTTGACGTAGTGGTTGCTAGCAACCTTTTTGGGGATATTCTGTCAGACTTAGGTCCTGCGTGCACTGGCACTATTGCTGTTGCTCCATCCGGCAGTATTAATCCAGAAGGTAAATTTCCTTCTCTATTTGAACCAGTTCATGGATCTGCCCCAGATATCTATGGGCAAATGATTGCTAATCCGATTGGTCAAATTTGGAGTGGCTCAATGATGTTAGATCATCTCGGCTACCCAGAGGCAGGTAAAGCAGTATTTAATGCGATTGAAAGGGTATTAATGACTCCAAATGCTCCGCTTACCCCAGACCTGGGTGGTAAAGCAAAGACTGATGAACTAGGAGAGGCAATAGCTCGAGCGATTTAAATGGATTAGCTCAATTAAAGATTGTTAGGCAGAAGGACTCCATACGGGGTCCTTTTTGCTGGCCTTGGCAATATCAGCTAAGATTTTTTCATGGAGCTGGCAGTCTTCAGTGCTCGCTTTAACCAGCTTAAATGAAGAAGGAAGTGCTTTCGTTTGCCCCGAAGAATCTGTTCCGACCGTATAGTCAATGAGGTCTATAGATAGATCCTCTTGACCTCGAGTCATTGCTATATAGACTTCCGCCAATAGTTGAGCATCCAAGAGAGCGCCATGCAGGGTGCGATGTTGATTGCTAATTGAAAAGCGCTCGCATAAAGCATCTAAAGAGTTTCGTTTACCAGGGAACATCTGACGTGCATCAAGCAGTGTATCGGTTATTTTGGAGGCCAATCCTCTAAATGGCGGGCGCTTAAGAAGGGCGAATTCATTATCTAGAAACCCCAAGTCAAAGGCTGCGTTATGAATGACTACTTCTGCGCCATCGACAAACTCAATGAGTTCCTCAACAATATTCGCAAATACTGGCTTATCAGACAAGAACTCGCGGGACAGCCCGTGGACAGCAAAAGCACCAGCATCAATATCACGCTCTGGATTGATGTAGTAATGAAAGGTACGTTCAGTTAGTCTACGACCAATCATTTCTACGCAAGCAATTTCAATAATTCGGTCGCCAGTAGCTGGATTTAGACCGGTGGTTTCAGTATCAAGAATGACTTGTCGCATTAAGTGCCCTCAAGAACGGATTGCGGAATTTGCATTGGACCATTGCCCGCATATTTATCGAGGTAGAGATAAATTACCGGGGTAATGATTAAGGTCACAAATTGAGAGAAGATTAATCCCCCAGCAACACTAATGCCCAGGGGTTGACGCAATTCAGCGCCAGCACCAAGTCCAAGTGCAATCGGCAGAGCGCCCATCAGAGCGGCAATCGTCGTCATCATAATGGGGCGGAAGCGCAAAATACAGGCTTCACGAATCGCCTCGACTGGAGAGAGACCTCGATTGCGTTGGGCATCTAATGCAAAGTCAATCATCAAAATAGCATTTTTCTTCACAATACCAATTAATAATAAGATGCCAATTGAGGCAACAATTGTCAGCTCAAAACCAAAAATACGCAGCGCTAGAATGGCGCCAATTGCCGCAGAGGGCAGGCCAGCCAAAATAGTAAGAGGGTGAATATAGCTTTCATATAAAACACCCAATAGAACATAAATTACGCCCAAGGCACTGAGTAATAAAATAATCTGGCCAGATTGATTGCTTTTAAATACCGCTGCATCACCACCATAGCTGGTGATGATTGAGGGCGGGAGTTTAATTTCTTCGGCGAACTTATCAATTGCTTTGGTGGCATTTCCAAGGAAAACATCTGGTGCCAAATTGAAGGAAATAGTCACTGCCGGAATTTGGCCTTGATGATTTACCGAGGTCGGTCCTACTGTGCGTGTAAAGCTTGCTAAGCTTGATAGGGGTATAAGCGTATTAGTTGACCTACCTCGGACATAGACTTTATTGAGGTCAGTTTCAAATTGCCGATCGTT
>JALRHB010000174.1 GCA_023253245.1 Polynucleobacter sp.
TCAATCAAGCCATACTCCATTGCTTGCTCGGCAGACATGAAGTTATCACGATCCGTATCTTTTGCAATAGTCTCAATCGATTGGCCAGTCCGATCAGCCAAGATCTTATTTAAGCGCTCACGCAGATACAGTATTTCACGCGCTTGAATTTCAATATCAGATGCTTGACCACGAGCACCGCCCAATGGCTGATGGATCATGACGCGTGAGTTTGGTAGGGCATAACGTTTGCCCTTCTCGCCAGCACATAATAAAAATGCGCCCATGCTTGCCGCCATACCCATACAGAGTGTACTGACATGAGGCTTAATGAATTGCATAGTGTCGTAAATTGCTAGACCAGCGGAAACAGACCCGCCTGGAGAGTTAATGTAAAGAGAGATTTCTTTATCAGGATTCTCGCTTTCAAGGAATAGAAGCTGGGCTATAACCAGGTTAGCCGTCTGATCATTTACTTCGCCTACCAAGAAAACAACACGCTCTCTAAGTAAGCGAGAATAAATATCATAAGCCCGCTCACCTCGACCGGAGGTTTCAATTACCATGGGAACCAAGCCCAATCCTTTGGTTTCTATATTCTCAGACTGGAAACGATTCTGGCTCATGGGATCAGACCTTTATGTAGTAAAAACTGAATCTTAGTTAAGTTTGCTGAGTTCCTCGAAGGTAACTGCTTTATCAATTACCTTCGCCTGCGAGGTGAAATACTTGATAACGTTATCTTCAAGAACTAAGTTCTCAATATCCTTGAGTCGGCTTGGATTGCTATAGAACCAACGCACCACTTCCTTGGGATCTTCATAAGTAGCAGCCTGCTCGTCAATCTCAGCTTTGATTTGGTCTGCAGTAGCAGCTAAATTTTGTTGCTTTACCAAATCGCTGAGAATCAAACCGAGACGAACACGCTTAAGAGCCTGCTCTGCAAAGATGTCCGCGGGAATTGGGGCATCTTTTGCATTAGGAACACCCCGTTGAATGAGATCTTGACGAGCAGACTCAACTAAGCGCTCCTGCTCTTGTAAAACCAAAGACTTTGGCGCATCCAATTCACAAAGACTATTGAGCTTGTCCATTACCTCACCTTTTAACAGGGCGGTAGTGCGGCGCTTGGTTTCACGCTCTAAATTTTCTTTAACTTCTTCGCGCATCTTGGCTACGCCACCTTCTGTTACACCTAAAGACAAGGCAAATGCATCATCTACAACAGGAAGATGAGGCCAATTAACAGACTTCACTGTAATCGTAAATTCCGCTGTTTTGCCAGCAACGTCCTTACCGTGATAGTCAGCTGGAAAAGTTAAAGGGAAAGTTTTGCTCTCTCCTACCTTAAGACCCAAAGTGGCCGCTTCGAACTCAGGAAGCATGCGCCCTTCGCCAAGAACGTATTCAAAATTCTCAGCCTTACCGCCTGCAAACTCAACCCCATCAATCTTGCCAACAAAGTCGATCACAACCTGATCACCAGATTGGGCTGCAGTATTTGCACCGCCATCCCCATGAGGGCCAGCTTCACCACGAGGGTGATAATGCACTTGCTGCTTACGTAATACGTCTAAGGCGCGATCAATCTCCGCATCAGAAATTTCAGTGGTGTACTTTGTGACCTCTGCTTTAGAGAAATCACCAATCTTCACTTCCGGAAGAACTTCAAAAAGGATGTCAAACACAACCTTTTCAGCATCCAATTCACTCTTGGGATCAAGGCGTGGTTGACCTGCCAAGAGAATATTTTCTTTTTTTACCAGATCAAAAAAGAGTTCAGAGGCTTTATCAAACTGCAACTCAAAATCAACTTGCATGCCGTACTGTTTCTCAACCATATTCTTAGGCACTTTGCCTGGACGGAAGCCTGGAGCTTTCATGGTCTTGCCTAATTTTGCTAATTGAGCCTCTCTAGCTTTAGCCAAATCGGCACGAGCGAACTCTAAGGTCACTTTGCGGTCTAACTGACCTAAATTTTCTATCTGCACAGCCATTCTCGTCTCTTAATTGAAAATCAGAATATGTGAAGCCCAAGCCAAGTAGCAATCTTGTGGTGCGAGGAGGGGGACTCGAACCCCCACACCATTTCTGGCGTCAGGACCTAAACCTGGTGCGTCTACCAATTTCGCCATCCTCGCGCGAATTCCGCAAACGCTACCGAGCTAGAACTTCACTCTAAAGACCGTAATTCTACAATGCTTAGCGGTTTTAGAGGATCTTTTAGGCCTTATAGAGCAAAGCTACCGCATGAACGGCAATACCCTCGCCCCTTCCTAAATGTCCAAGGGATTCATTTGTTTTAGCTTTAAGGTTGACATGACTTGGTGTAACAGCCAAATCAGCCGCAATATTGCGGACCATTTCAGGCAAGAAAGATGCAAGTTTTGGCTTCTGACAGATGACGGTGGCATCTACGTTGCCAACTTGAAAACCTGCAGCTTGGATCTTTTGCAAAGCGCTTCTAAGCAAAATACGGCTATCCATATCCTTAAATTGTGGGTCCGTATCAGGGAAAAGCTGCCCGATATCATTTTGCCCAGCGGCGCCCAATAAAGCATCAGTGATGGCATGCAATAAGGCATCTGCGTCTGAATGGCCCAAAAGTCCCTTTTCACCAGGAACATGAACGCCACCCAAAATCAACTTTCGACCCACAACCA
>JALRHB010000175.1 GCA_023253245.1 Polynucleobacter sp.
TAAATACCTGTGGGTTGATAAGCTGTTCCCAAACACTCACTGCACCACTCACTAAAGACTTGATACCAATTTCGGTAATGCGATCGCGCTCAAAGTGAGAGCCCGTAGTTTCGATATCAATAAAAGCAAGAGGAGGGTAAGATATTGAGTGGGTTGCCACAACAATCCGGTAATGTGCTGACGATGAATAACTAAGAGGGCTTGCCGTTTAAATAGTTCGCAAAATTAAAGATGGAGTTAGGGCCTAAGGCCACCTCCTCCATTTTCTTAAATTGTGCTCTAACCACCTTCTGCGCCTCGCCCTTTAATATTTTTTGCTTTTGCTCTACTGGGGGAGCAAACACAATTCGCTCTGGCGCAGTCTTGACCCCACTAAACTTAGGCACGTAATCACGAATCGCTGATGCCAAGCTGACTGTTGAAAGATAACTGATCATATAAGCTTCTAAAGATTGGTATAAGTCTTTGGCAAGCTCAGAAACTTCTATCTTTCGCTTTTTAATATGATTCATCGCCAAAACAATATCTTTGATCATCAGGACTTGCGGATCTTGCAACAAAAGATACCCACCATTACGACCTTTGGTTCCTTTAACAATTCCTGCGGCTCGTAATGCACTTAATAAGAGCTCTATACGGCTGACAGATAAATTCTGCCTTCTAGCCAGCTCTGGCACTGGCACTGGCTGTCCCCTTGCTGAGTGATAGGCAATATCCACTAGGGCATTAAGCGCGGCTTTAGCAGCAATCGTGATTTCCATGGCAAGTAAGCGAAAAGAGTCTGCGTTTATAAAAAACTTTTAAATATGGGAATTATTGAACTTGACAACCCTGCTGGACTTTTGCCAGTCGTTCAGCCCTGCACTGCTTGAAGTCAATCATATTGTGATAACCCATCTGATAGCAGGGGCAATGCTTTCCCAAGATCCAGCGGGCAAGTCTAATACGAAGAATTTGAATCATATATATCCCCAAAAGTATGTCGATAATGTATCTGATAATTTCTATTTCTGCAGTGCCCCATATGGGAAAAGGCAGAGCCATCGATTACATATGACAAACATAAATTTGCGAATTCCATTACATTAAACCCATGACAGCAATTCCAGCTACTACGATAGAAATTCCTTTATTTCCATTGGGAACAATACTGTTCCCTGACGGCGTGATCGCTCTAAAAATTTTTGAAGCACGCTACCTAGATATGATTAAGCGCTGTTTGAGGGAAAACTCCCAATTTGGAGTTATCAGCATTATCAAGGGATCCGAAATTCAGTCGGAGCAGGCCATAGAAACTACTTTTTCAAGTATTGGCACCATGGCGAAGATTGAAGATTTTGATCCAGTACATCCAGCACTCTATATGACCAGATCGTTCGGTACGCAGCGCTTCAAACTGATCCATGCGAAGCAAGAATCCAATGGTCTATGGCTAGGCAAAATCCAACCCCTTGAGAACGATCCTCTCATACCCATACCTCAAGAACATCAAAAAATTGTCAACTTATTGAATGAGATTATTTCAGTCATTCGGAGCGAAGATCTATTGGGAGATGCACCTTTTAAAGAACCTCATAAGCTAAATGACTGTGGCTGGGTTTCGAATCGTCTTGCTGAATTGCTCCCGTTATCCCTGGCCCAAAAAAATCACTTACTGGCTCAAGAAAATCCTCGAATACGTCTTGATTTAGTAACCGAATTAATAGAGGAAGATGGCTTAAGAAGCAATATCTTTCATTAAATGCATGCTCGATGAATTCATTCGCAAAGGCATTCGTGAAATGGTGGGGGGAGGAGGCCCACCGGTAGCCTTTCTGACTCCCCCGGGAGACCGTGGACTCTTTGGGCCCGAATCAATTGCTTGGAGAGTTCATGCAGATTTTATTTCGATGATGATTGGCGGCATAAGCTCGCTAATATTGCAGGCTTTACATCCTCAAGCTTTAGCTGGCGTGTGGGATCACTCCAGTTTTCGTGAAGATCTCAAAGGTAGACTGGGAAGGACGGCATTTTTTATTGCGGCAACTACCTACGGCTCAAAAGCGATGGCGTTACAAATTATCGACAAAGTCAATCGCATCCATACTCAGATTAATGGCTTTGATGAATTTGGAAAACCTTATTCAGCAACAGATCCACATTTACTATCTTGGGTTCATCTTACAGAAACCAGAAGCTTCATGCGTGCATTTGAGTCCCATAGATTAGAAAAAATAAGTTCTGCAGCTAAAGACCAATATTTCTCAGAAATGAAAATTCTTGGCGAAAAAATGGGTGCCATCAATTTACCAGCAAGCTACAGTGGAACTAATAAGGCAATAGAACAATATATCCCCGAGCTTCATTATGGTGAGCGAGCGAGAATGATTATTGAATTATTAGATAACTTTCCTACTAGCATTGCTGCCAAACCCTTTGCAAAACTCATTACACGTGCCGGCTTTTTAAATCTCCCTGACTGGGTATACCCTATTATTGGTCGTAGTCAGCCAACTTACCTTGAACGCTTCACTATCAATAAAAGCATTGATTTAGTTGCCCTACCGGTACGACAAGCCCTAAAAGATGGGGTTGCAGCCCACTCACTTCGTCGAGTATATGGAACAATTTAAAAGGAACTTTTCATGGAGTATC
>JALRHB010000176.1 GCA_023253245.1 Polynucleobacter sp.
TAAGCCAGCTTCTTTGAGGAGCTTAGCCATATAGAGTGAGGCAGAGGGGTCAGTTGGGCTTGGTTTGAGGATGAAGGTATTGCCGCAGGCAATAGCAACTGGGAACATCCACATTGGCACCATGACGGGGAAATTAAAAGGGGTGATGCCAGCCACAACGCCTAGGGGCTGACGCATGACCCAGTTGTCGATATCAGTGGATACTTGCTCGGTGTAATCACCCTTGAGTAATTCTGGAATTCCGGTGGCAAATTCAACAATTTCAATGCCGCGCGTTACTTCACCTTGCGCATCGGTAAAGACCTTGCCGTGCTCGGCAGTGATGATGGCGGCCAGTTCATCGCGGTGAGCGTTGAGCAACTCCAGATATTTGAACATGATGCGGGCACGACGTAGTGGGGAGGTCTGACTCCAGCCCTGAAATGCTGCCTGAGCCACCGCCACGGCCTCATTGACTTCTTTGCGACCCGCTAGCGCTACTCGTCTGGCTACAGCCCCCTTAGCAGGGTTGAATACATCACTGAAGCGAGCATCTTTAAGATTGACAATCTGTCCGCCAATGTAATGGCCAATATCTTCTTTTGATTCAAAGGCTTGTGGTGTATTCATGGCAATCAACTTTATCTTTTATTCTATTAATTTTGGCTGACATAAAGCTATTGAGTACATTGACGCAATGACTTCATGGTCTCGTATATGCTACATCTACTATTCTATCGTTTTAGTCAATTTCTCGCATTTTTCGACCGAAAGAGTGATCAATGAGCCTTCTCTTTTCTCCATACACTTTAAGTTCTCCTAAAGGGTCTTTGAGTCTATCAAACCGCATTGTGGTTGCGCCAATGTGCCAGTATTCTGCAGTGAATGGGCAGGCTCAAGACTGGCATTTGATGCATTGGGGTAATTTACTCAATAGTGGAGCAGGCCTTTTTATTATTGAGGCGACTGGCGTTACTCCAGAAGGTCGTATCACGCCAGCATGTTTGGGTTTATGGGACGATGCTACCGAATTAGCTTTATTGGATAAGTTAACAAGAGCCCGTAATCTTGCTCCAAAAATTCCGGTATTTATCCAGTTGGCCCATGCTGGCAGGAAAGCATCAAGCGCAACTCCCTGGCAAGGTGGACATTTGCTCTCACACGATCAGGGAGGTTGGGAGACTTTAGCACCTTCAGCTATTCCTCAGCTAGATGGCGAGCGCCTTCCTCATGAGCTTTCTAAGGGTGAGCTTCAAGAGATGATTACTGCATTTGTGCAGGCGGCACAACGTGCCGAGCGAATTGGTGTTGATGGAATTGAGTTGCATGGAGCTCATGGTTACTTATTACATCAGTTCTTATCCCCAATCTCAAACCAACGTACCGATGAATACGGTGGCTCTTATGAAAATCGCATTCGTTTTCTGTTGGAACTGTTTACTGCAGTCAGAGCTGCTTATCAAGGTGTTCTGGGTATCAGGATTTCTGCGAGCGATTGGATTGAGGGTGGGTGGACTCCTGAAGAAACTGCAGACTTTGCTGCGAGATTAAAACCATTGGGATGTAATTTTGTCCATATCTCTTCTGGTGGAATATCTCCTTCGCAAAAGATTGCTATTGGACCAAACTATCAAGTTCCCTTTGCCAAGATTGTGAAAGATAAATCCGGCATTCCTACAATGGCTGTTGGTTTGATTACTGAGCCAGAACAAGCAGAAGCGATTTTGCAAGCAGGAGATGCTGATCTGATTGCATTAGCAAGAGCTTTTTTATACAAGCCACGCTGGGCTTGGGAGGCGGCTGCGGCTCTAGGTGGAACCGTTCTAGCCAATGAGCGCTATTGGCGTTGTTTACCAAGAGAGGCGCAAGCTATTTTTGGCGCTGTCAAGGTCGGGCAACGATAGCCTCCATTTGATGAATAAATATTTTTAGATTAAGGCAAATGAACTGCAGATGAAGCAACATAGTGTACGAGAAGCGTGGCTGGAAGATGCCGTGAGACATTTAGAACCGGTATTTTCGAAAGCGGGGTATGCCATTCCTCCCGTTCGGGTATCTTGCGGATTTCCAGCTTCGAGCAGCCCCAGAACGACCCTAGGGCAGTGTTGGCCTCGCGAACGCTCTGGCGGTGGTGTAAATGAAATCTTTATCTCTCCCAAGTTAGATGATCCTGTACAGCTGCTCGATACCTTGGTGCATGAGCTTTGTCACGCGGTTGACGATTGCTTTAGTGGTCACGGAGAGGATTTCAAGGGGATTGCACAAACAGTTGGTCTAGAGGGTCCCGCCAGGATGGCGCATGCCACCGAAGAGTTGATGGTGAAATTAATGATGATTAGCCAAGAGCTGGGGCCTTATCCCCATCAGGCAATTGTCTTTCCACCGCCAAGACCGAGCAATGTGAGTCGTAATAAAGCCAAATGCGCCCAATGTGGATATGAGGTAACGCTCTTAAAAAAGTGGGCCACCTATGGCGCCCCAATTTGCCCCAAAGACAATATTCGCATGCAAGAAACCATAGCGGAAACCATTGAAAATACTACCGAACACGATACTGAATCCGTGACCGGAAAAAAAGCGAAGAGTGACGATATTCGTCGCGCTCTTAGTTAA
>JALRHB010000177.1 GCA_023253245.1 Polynucleobacter sp.
GATGGCTTTGCTTTTAATGGCGACTGCTTGGGAAATGAAGACCAAACAATTGCCCTTAAAGTTATGGGTACCGCCTATGCAGGCAAGCCCTACATTGGAAGCATCGGCCAAGGGGAGTGCCTTAAGATCATGACCGGTGCACTAATGCCTCCTGATTGCGATACAGTGATCCCACAAGAATTTACGACCAATACTGAGTCTGCTGATGGTTCGTTGATCACTTTCAAAAAAAATCAATTGGGACGCGGTGAAAATCGTCGCCTTAAGGGTGAGGACTTACAAAGTGGTAAACCTGCAATCAAAGCCGGCCGTTTATTGCGCCCTTCTGACCTTGGTCTTGCCGCCTCATTAGGGATTGCGAAACTCAAAGTACATCGCAAACTCAAGGTTGCCATTCTGTCATCAGGTGATGAGATCCGACCTCTCGGCCAATCACTAGATGTTGGCAGCGTCTATGACAGCAATCGCTACAGTCTTACTGGCCTACTCAATCGCCTCAATTTAGAAATCATCGATTATGGAATTGTGCGAGATGACCCCGCCTCTCTCAAAGCTGCTTTTATCGAGGCCAGCTCAAAAGCAGATGTGCTGATATCTTCGGGGGGTGTATCAGCTGGTGAGGCTGATTACACGAAGCAAATCATGCAAGAATTAGGTGATGTTGGGTTCTGGAAAATAGCAATGCGCCCAGGTCGTCCGATGGCTTTTGGAGTACTCAAACCCATAGAACAATTTGGCGCGAACCATCGAGTGCTCTTCTTTGGCTTGCCAGGCAATCCCGTGGCTGTCATGGTCACTTTTTATCAGTTTGTCAGATCTGCCCTGTTACGACTCAATGGGGCAAACCAAACAGAACCTCCTCTAACTCAAGCCATCGCCCAGGCGCCGATTCGTAAAAAGCCGGGTAGAACTGAATTTCAGCGAGCCATCATGGAGCGCGGGGCCAATGGCCAACCTACTGTACGAATTACTGGCAGCCAAGGAGCAGGTATTTTGCGCTCCATGAGTGAAGCAAATTGCTTTGTGATTCTTAACCATGAACAGGGCAATGTTGCCGCAGGGGAATGGGTAGATGTGGCGCTTTTCGACGGACTGCTTTAAGATTGCACCTCATGAAACTGACCAAAAAAGAACTTGTATTTCTGGACCCTATGCATACCGCCAAAACACTTGTTTTGGTTTATCTTTGCTTCTCAGTTCCAATCGTATTGCTAGCCTTATTTGTGGCCTTCATTCGCGATGGCGCTATCCCCGGCTTCACAGTCCTATCTGCATTGATCTTAAATGCCATATTAGGTTTTGGCCTGCTTTGGATTGCGTGCAAAGTGTATAACTGGGTTGCTGAAAAGTTTGGCGGAATTGAGCTTGCACTCAGAGAGCTCCCAGAGGAAATTGAAGCCGACTAATCTATTAGCCAGCTTCTCACTCAATCACTTAATCCTTAAATACTTCCGCATTAATTAAACTTGGTGGCTTGTTGCCAGCCAGTGCTGCAGTGAGGTTTTTGATCGCAAGATCCACCATTGCTCTACGCGTCTTTTCAGTTGCGCTAGCAATGTGCGGTGCGAGCACAATATTGCTACACTTAAGCAATTCAGGATGAACCTTAGGCTCGCCCTCAAAGACATCTAATCCTGCTGCAAAGATCGTTCTATTTTGCAAAGCTTGGGCCAGAGCCGCATCATCAACAATTCCACCGCGGGCGATATTGACCAATATTGCCGTTGGCTTCATCAAACTAAGCTCTTTTGCAGCAATCGTGTGATGATTTTCTGCCGTGTAAGGCAGCACCAGGATGACATGATCGGCAGTGCGCAGCAAGTCTTCCTTAGAAACATAAGTTGCATCATAGGACTTCTCCTCCTCTGCTGAGAGGCGACTGCGATTGTGATAAATCACTTTCATGCCACAACCCAGTGCACGACGAGCAATTCCCTTACCAATACGCCCCATACCAATAATGCCCAAGGTAGTGCCATTTAAATCCATACCTAATGGGTTATTCACAATTGACCACTGATCCCATTTGCCAGCTCTAACCCAATGCTCAGATTCTGTAATGCGCCTTGCTGCAGCCATCAACAAAGCAAAACCAAAATCAGCTGTTGTATCCGTAAGAACATCAGGGGTATTGGTAGCCATGACCCCGGCTGCGGTGATAGCAGGAATATCAAAATTGTTATAGCCCACAGAAATATTAGCCACAATTTTGAGTCGATCAGCCTGAGATAAAGCTTGAGCATCGATCCGTTCACTGCCGGTGAGCAGAGCACCCTCGACCATAGAGAGCTCTTTTTGGAGCTCCTGGGGGGTAAAAACTTTGTCTGCCTGATTGGAACGAACCTCAAACATCTCCTCTAACTTTGCTAGCGCCTCAGGAAATATGGCTCTGGCGACCAAAATCTTAGGTTTATGGGATGAATTAGCGGAATGTATTGTAGTGTTAATAAAAAACACTTTACCTCAAAAACTAAATTGGGTTTTTGCCTAAGAATTTGCATGAATCGGATAAAATTGACCTTTTAACACTCTAGCAAGTTGCTC
>JALRHB010000178.1 GCA_023253245.1 Polynucleobacter sp.
AGAGAGTATTTTTGCTCAGGACGCTCGGTAGTGCGCAATAAATTCATGCCCAACACATTGGTGTAAAAATGGATTGAGCGAGTCAAATCTCCAACTCGAAGCATGGTATGTAGGATCATCATAGGAATAAATATAAAGCCAATTTATATTTTTTGTTGAGAATAAAAAACCCAGGGGAGCGGCCTGGGTTTATTGCTAATGAAATACGATTCTTATTGAATTTTTGCCTTAGCGCGTAATTTTTTCATCATTTCGGAGAACTTTGCTTTTTGCCAATTTTGTTCTGATGAAATCATCTGAATTAATTGCTCCTTGATCTCTTCCATGCTCGGCACCTTAACATCACGCACCTCGTCGAGTTTAATAATATGCCAGCCAAACTGCGATTTAACTGGTTTATCGGTAGTCTGTCCAGGCTTTAATTGAACCATTGCTTTGGAGAATTCTGGCACAAGAGACTGCTCATTCACCCAGCCTAAATCTCCTCCATTTGCAGCAGAACCAGGATCTTTTGATTTCGCTTTGGCGATATCGGCAAAAGATGCGCCAGACTTTAATTGAGCAATAATTGCCTTGGCATCGGATTCTTTTTCGACCAAGATATGTTCAACATGATATTCCTTGCCAGTGTACTGAGCCTTCACTTGTTCGTAGGCGGCCTTAAGTTCTGCCTCATCCACACCCTCTCTTTGAACATAGTCTTCGAAAACAGCGGCAATCAGAATGCCCATCTTGGATTGCTCAAGTTGATCGCGAACAGACTCTTTTTGAGTGATTCCACGATTATTGGCCTCTTGCAATATCAGTTCGCGGGTAACTAGCATTTCTCTGCCTTGATCGCGGACTTGGGGGGTATCTGGCTGATTCGATTTTTGTATCAGCTTATCAAGTTGCGCCTTAGGAATAGGCTTGCCATTAACGATAGCGGCATTTTGCGCAAATACATGTGTCTGGGGAAAAATGAGGCTTAAAGTAGCCAAAGTGAGTATTTTGTGAATTTTATTCATGAAAATCAATCGATGAGGGTATATATTGGTCTCCTATTTTAAAGCAAGCTATGGGCTAGGAGCTGTATTCAGATGGGCTGAAAGCCTCGATTGTTAGCGCATGTATGGCTTTCGGAAAGTGCGTACTTAAGGCGGCATAGATAGAGCGATGCCTTTTTACTGAATTCATCCCCTCAAATTCTGGCGAAATAATTCGGATCTTGAAATGGCCTCCACCGCTAGCAGCGCCCGCATGGCCTGCGTGCAGGTGGCTTTCATCTTCAATTTTGAGATCTAGTACTTCTAAGGCATTTCGTAAATCGGCCTCAAAAAGTTGCATGCGCTCTTGATTTATTGTCATTCAGAAGAGTGCTCCATATGACGACTAAGCCAAACTCCCTGCAAAATAATAAATATCAGTAAAAGGCCAGTGCTGCCAAAAAGTTTAAAGTTTACCCAGACCTCTTCGGAAAACTCAAATGCGATGTAAAGGTTTAGCGTGCCCATAAAAAAGAAAAATACTGCCCAAGCCATATTTAATTTGTGCCAGACTGATTTAGCACTTTGCTCCTTGAGGGTCACTTGCTTTCCCATAAGGACTTGTATCCAATTTTTATTAAAGAACTGTGCACTACCAAAAAGGGCTCCCGCAAACAGCCAATAGAGCGCTGTGGGCTTGAGTTGTATAAAGGTCTTATCGTGTAGAAAGATTGTCAAGCTACCAAACACAATGATCATGACTAAACTCACCCATTGCATTGCATCAATCTTACGGTGACGATAGTAGACCCAAAGTATCTGGCCAATAGTTGCAACCATGGCAACAATTGTTGCTGTATAAATATCGCCAAACTTAAAGGCAATAAAAAAGAGGATGACAGGGAAAAGGTCAAAAAGAAATTTCATGCCTACATTATCCAGGTATTTCTAAATCACTCTATATCGCCAAGTCTTGCATTTTCAGAGGGCTCAAATTGAATCGATGCTGAATTAATGCAGTAGCGTAGGCCAGTGGGCTGTGGGCCATCATCAAATACATGTCCTAAGTGAGCATCACAATTTGCACACCGTACCTCAGTTCGAACCATGCCGTGAGAGAGGTCACGAAGCTCTGTAATGACCTCATCACTATCTGGAGCGCTATAGCTAGGCCAGCCACAGCCTGCATCAAATTTAGTGTTTGAGTGAAAAAGGGGTGTGCCGCAGCAGACGCAGTGATAACGACCATCGGCCCAATGGTCCCAATATTTTCCAGTAAATGGTGGCTCCGTTGCTGATTGACGGGTGACTCGATATTGAGTATCTGTCAGCATCTCTTTGTATTCACGGTCAGTTTTTTTTACCATTGGTCTTTCAGTGCAATTGATATGGATTGTCTCAACTTATTATGATGAACAGCTTACTTCTATTGGTTTTGAACCTGGGGTGGGGGGTAATGCATAAGCTAGGTGGTGAGATTGCTCATCATATGGTTTAGATAAAATTTGTTGGAGTCTAACTACTTCAGAAAAATCATCCTGCTGCGCCTTTTCAATTGCAGCTTGAGC
>JALRHB010000179.1 GCA_023253245.1 Polynucleobacter sp.
GTCTACTAAAAATACGCTCAGCGTACTTTAATAAAGCTGCAGCATTTCGAGACAGATCAATGCCATAGTGCTCTAAGCGCCATAACAACGGTGCAATAGCAACGTCTAGCATGGAGAACTCGTCGCCTAACATGTACTTGTTCTTCACAAAAATAGGGGCCAATTGTGTTAAGCGATCACGAATCGCTAAACGAGCTTTTTCATGAACCTTTTCAGCAGCTTTCCCTTTTTCATTCTCCAAAGCAGCTACGTGTACAAACAGCTCCTTCTCAAAATTGAACAGGAAAAGGCGTGCACGTGCACGTGCGACAGGATCAGGCGGCATTAATTGTGGATGCGGAAAACGCTCATCAATATACTCATTGATGATATTGGATTCATACAAAATTAAGTCGCGCTCAACCAGGATGGGAACTTGACCATATGGGTTCATTACCGAGATGTCTTCAGGCTTGTTAAACAAGTCAACATCACGGATCTCAAAGTCCATACCTTTTTCGAAAAGCACCAAACGGCAGCGTTGCGAGAATGGGCAATTTGTGCCCGAGTACAACACCATCATAAATTTATTTCCTTAAATATCTACTTCAACACTACAAATAGCAGCTTAATAAACCAATCGAATAACAAACCAATCAGTTAGTGAATATCTTTCCAATAGGCTTTATTCAAACGCCAAGCCAATAAAGTAAAGAATGCCAAGAATATCAGGACTACAACGCCTAAACGCTTGCGTTGTAATTGCACTGGCTCTGCCATCCAAGACATGAATGCAACTAAGTCTGCAATATTGTCATCGTATTCTTGAGGCTTCATGGTGCCTGGAGTGATCTGCTCAAAACCAACAAATACTTTCTCCATGCGAGTCGCATCATGTGGGTCTTTATGCTCTTCAAATTTAGCCGCACGCTCACCCTGTAGTTGCCATAAAACATGGGGCATACCAACACTTGGGTAAACCAAATTGTTCCATCCAGTTTGAGTGGTGTCATCTTTATAGAACGTACGGAAATAGGTATACAGCCAATCCGTTCCGCGAGCACGCGCTTCTACTGATAAATCTGGAGGATTCTTACCAAAGAAAGCTTTACCCTCTTTTGGCGTCATCGAAATCGTCATCAGATCGCCAACTTTTGCATCAGTCAATATCAAATTGTCTTTGATCTGCTGGTCAGTTAGGCCAATATCACGCAAGCGGTTGTAACGCATGCTTGAAGCTGCATGGCAGTTCAAGCAATAGTTCACAAATAGCTTAGCGCCATTTTGCAAGGAAGCATTATTGTTCACACGATTTGGAGCCGCATCCAAAGGAAAGCCGCCTTCGTTCGCATTTGCAGCTTGGCCTAAACCAAGCACCAAAACCAAGACTGAAGCTTGGCAGGCGCTTGTCAAAATTTGAAGAATTCGTTTCATACTAGTTCCTAATTTTTCTCTACTGATAACTCAAGCGCAATTAATGAGACTTGAAAGTAACGCGGGTTGGAACTGGCTTAAAGGTGCCAAGCTTGCTCCAAAACGGCATTGCTAAGAAAAAGCCCAAATAATAAATTGTGCAGACCTGAGAAATCTTTTCAAAGACTGGCGATGGTGGCTGAATACCCAAATATCCCAGAATGACAAAGCTCACCACAAATACGCCATAAATGTATTTATGGAACTGTGGGCGATAACGAATCGATTTCACTGGTGAGTGATCTAACCAAGGCAAGAAGAACATGATGACTACTGAACCACCCATAATCACCACACCCCAGAACTTGGCATCAAATACATAAAAACCAGCGGCCAAAGCAAGTGCGATAGCAGCACATACGCCTTTAACCTTCATATCATTGGTGCTCTTGGCAAACATACCCAAAATTACCGCCAAGAAAATCCATAAAGGGAGGAAGAAGTTTGAAGTTGTGGCACGCAACATCGAATAAAACGGCGTGAAATACCACACTGGAGCGATATGCGGAGGGGTTTGCAGGGGATTAGCAGGAATGAAGTTATTTGCTTCTAAGAAATAACCGCCCATCTCAGGAGCGAAAAACACAATGCAAGCAAACACCATCAAGAAAACACCCAATCCAAATACATCGTGCACGGTGTAATAAGGATGAAATGGAATGCCATCAAGGGGCTTGCCATTAGCATCAAGGTTCTCTTTGATCTCAATGCCGTCTGGATTGTTTGATCCTACTTCATGCAAAGCAATAATATGCGCCGCTACCAAACCAATTAATACCAGCGGGATAGCAATCACGTGGAATGCGAAGAAACGATTGAGGGTGGCATCACCGACCACATAATCACCACGCAACCACAATGAAAGGTCTGGACCAATAAAAGGAATGGCTGAGAACAAGTTCACAATTACTTGAGCACCCCAGTAAGACATTTGACCCCAAGGGAGCAAGTAACCGAAGAATGCCTCACCCATCAAGCACAAGAAAATTGCACAACCAAAGATCCAAATCAGCTCGCGTGGCTTACGATAAGAGCCGTACAGCAAACCTCTGAACATATGCAAATAAACCACC
>JALRHB010000017.1 GCA_023253245.1 Polynucleobacter sp.
CTCTAATGCAGGCGCACTCTTTTCAATCAAGACATTATCTAGGGCGCTATCTAGACCATGGTCTTGCGTCAGAACTTGGTAGCGAGGCACATCTTTAGACACGGCGGGCTCAGCAAAAATCTTACTGAAATCCAAACCATGAACCTTCCAGTTCTCAATTCCCTTACGGGTATCCAAAAGATCAACACGACCAATCAAGTCATCAAACTTTCGAATACCTAATTGCGCCATGATCTCGCGTACTTCTTCAGCAATAAAGAAGAAAAAGTTCACTACATGCTCAGGCTTACCAGAAAACTTCTTGCGCAACTCAGGATCTTGAGTTGCAACACCTACTGGGCAGGTATTTAAGTGACACTTACGCATCATGATGCAGCCTTCAACGACCAATGGTGCCGTTGCAAAACCAAACTCATCCGCGCCCAACAGAGCACCGATCACTACGTCGCGACCCGTTTTCATTTGGCCATCAGCCTGAACACGAATACGACTACGCAAACCATTGAGAACTAATGTCTGCTGAGTCTCAGCCAGACCCAACTCCCATGGAGAGCCAGCATGTTTGATTGACGATAATGGTGAGGCACCAGTACCACCATCGTGACCAGCAATCACCACGTGATCTGCCTTTGCTTTAGCAACACCAGCAGCAACTGTACCAACGCCCACTTCAGAAACTAACTTCACTGAAACATCAGCAACAGGATTCACATTTTTAAGATCGTGAATAAGCTGCGCAATGTCTTCAATAGAATAAATATCGTGATGTGGGGGAGGCGAAATCAATCCGACACCAGGAACAGAGAAACGCAATTTACCTATGTAGTCTGAGACTTTTCCACCAGGCAATTGTCCGCCCTCACCTGGTTTAGCCCCTTGAGCCATCTTGATCTGAATTTGATCAGCTGAACGCAAATATTCAGTAGTTACACCAAAGCGTCCAGATGCAACTTGTTTAATTCTAGAGCGTAAGGAATCCCCATCAAGCAAAGGAATATTGGCCTCAACAACATCATCGCCCAAAACGCTTGCCAAGGTCTCGCCATTTTTGATTGGAATACCTTTAAGCTCATTGACGTAACGATTGGGATCCTCCCCACCTTCACCCGTATTAGACTTACCACCAATACGATTCATCGCAATTGCCAGAGTAGCATGAGCCTCCGTAGAGATTGAACCTAAAGACATTGCGCCCGTCGCGAAACGTTTAACGATCTCTTTTGCCGACTCAACTTCATCAAGCGGAATAGCTTTGGCAGGATCTAATTTGAACTCAAATAAGCCTCGCAAGGTCATCTGACGTTTTGATTGATCATTAATAATGTTCGCGTACTCTTTATAAGTCTGATAACCCTTCTCAGCACCAATCCGAGTGGAATGTTGTAGCTTTGCGATGGTATCTGGAGTCCACATGTGATTTTCGCCACGGATACGGAAGGCATACTCACCGCCAGCGTCTAACATATTGGTCAATACCGGATCATTACCAAAGGCAGATTGATGCATGCGCAATGCCTCTTGCGCGACATCGAACACACCAATACCACCAACATTAGAAGGTGTACCCTTAAAGTACTTATCGATCAGATCTTTATTCAAGCCAATCGCTTCAAAAATTTGTGATCCCGTATAAGACATGTAAGTAGAGATGCCCATCTTTGACATGACTTTTTGCAGGCCTTTACCAACTGCTTTAACAAAATTCTTCACAGCCTTTTCTGGAGACAAATCGCCAGTCAACCCTTTGGCCATGTCAGCCAAAGTTTCCATCGCTAAATATGGATGCACCGCTTCTGCACCATAGCCCGCCAAAAGAGCAAAGTGGTGAGTTTCACGCGCGCTACCAGTTTCTACTACGAGACCAACGCTAGTACGCAAACCTTTTTCAACCAAATGCTGATGAATAGCTGAAGTGGCGAGCAATGCAGGAATAGCAACGTGATTCTCATCAATTTGACGATCGCTCACGATCAAAATGTTATAGCCAGAGCGCACAGCATCTGCTGCCTCTGCACATAATGATGCCAAGCGAGCCTCAATCCCAGCCTTACCCCAAGATGCCGGATAGCAAATATCCAATTCATAGGAGCGGAACTTACCATTGGTGTAATGACCAATGTGACGAATCTTGGTGATGTCATCAAAATCCAAGATTGGTTGACTGACCTCTAAGCGCATTGGAGGGTTGATGTTATTGGTGTCCAACAAGTTTGGCTTTGGCCCAATAAAGGAAACCAAAGACATCACCATGTTTTCACGAATCGGATCAATCGGAGGGTTAGTAACCTGCGCAAACAATTGCTTGAAGTAGTTATAGAGAGGCTTATTCTTATCGGAGAGCACGGCCAATGGACTATCGTTACCCATTGACCCAATCGCCTCTTCACCATTCATGGCCATTGGCGCCATCAAGTACTTAATATCCTCTTGGGTATAACCAAAGGCTTGTTGACGATCTAATAATTTTGCTGCAGGACGAATGGTGGTTTTTTCATCCACGATATCTGCTTTGCTGGCGTCTACTTCATCGAGTTTGACCCGAACTGCATCTATCCAGCTCTTATATGGCTTTGCTTTTGAGACAGCATTTTTGAGTTCGACATCATCAATAATGCGGCCCTGCTCCATATCAATCATGAACATCTTGCCAGGTTGTAAGCGCCACTTTTGAACAATCTTGCTCTCTGGAATCGGCAATACACCGGCCTCTGATGCCATGATGACCAAATCATCATCGGTGACGTAATAACGCGCCGGGCGCAAACCATTTCGATCCAAAGTGGCGCCAATTTGACGGCCATCAGTAAATGCCATAGCTGCAGGACCATCCCATGGCTCCATCATCGCTGCATGATATTCATAGAATGCGCGACGATTATCATCCATTAATGCATGCTGCTCCCAAGCCTCAGGAATCATCATCATCATGGCTTGTGCCAAGGGGTAACCAGACATCACCAACAACTCTAAACAGTTATCAAAACAGGCTGTGTCCGATTGACCCGGATAAATCAGAGGCCATAATTTTTTGAGGTCATCTCCCAGAACTGGTGAACTAATTGCTCCTTCACGAGCATTAACCCAATTCACATTACCTTTAACAGTATTAATCTCTCCGTTGTGCGCAATCATGCGATATGGATGCGCTAATTCCCACGCTGGGAAGGTATTGGTAGAGAAGCGCTGATGCACCAAGGCAAGCGCAGAAACTGTGCGAGGATCTTGTAAATCTTTATAGTACGCACCCACTTGATTAGCCAAGAGCAAGCCCTTGTAAACAACCGTACGCGCTGACATAGAAGCTACAAAATATTCTTTGCCATGCTTCAAGTGCAAATCTTGAATGGCATGACTTGCTGTTTTACGGATCACATACAACTTACGCTCTAGCGCATCCGTTGTCATGATGTCGCGACCACGTCCAATAAAAATTTGGCGTATGAAGGGTTCGGTCATTTGTACTGTCGGGGACATGGGCAATTTAACGTCGATAGGAACATCTCGCCAACCCAAAACTACCTGACCTTCTAAACGAACTGTGCGCTCTAATTCTTGTTCACACGCAAGACGTGAGGCTTGCTCCTTTGGCAAGAAAATCATGCCTACGCCATACTCACCAAATGGTGGCAAGACGACTCCTTGCTTTGCCATTTCTTCGCGATACAAAGTATCAGGAACCTGAATCAAGATACCAGCGCCATCACCCATCAATGGATCGGCACCAACTGCACCACGGTGATCCAAGTTCTCAAGAATTTTTAATCCTTGGATAACAATCTCATGAGATTTTTTACCCTTGATATGCGCGACGAATCCTACGCCACAGGCGTCATGTTCATTTCGTGGATCATATAAACCCTGCGCGATTGGGCGAAGATTGGTATTAAATTGTGTTGTCATGGTATTTCCGTGTGCCATAAGGGCTAAGTACTTTTGGAGGATCAAATATAGGTGAATACCCATGCTGATGCAATAGAAATAAAACGACTCTGTCCCATTAAATTTGAATTTACAACAAACTATATTTAAATAATAGGGACAGAGTAAATCATCAGGCTATCCTAGCTCCTAATGAAAACCCCAAGACATGCCATTAAGCAATTGAATTTATTGGAAATAATTTTTTAGGGCGTCCGCGGCGGCGCATGAGAGCTTGATCTGGACGATCTTTAAATAAGCTTTTTGCGTAATCTTCACTGATCCAAGGCTTGGATCGCATTAAGGCCTCTGTAATTTGCCTATCCTCCCAATGGGGAGCCCCTTCTTTCACAAATGCTGCCCAAGCCATTTGCCGCTCAAAAGGAGTATTGCCCAAACTCCAGAAATGTTGGTGATCAACGAGCCAAGGCTCAGCATTGCCACCAATATGAGAAGAAAAACTGGTCCAGCTTGAATCTTGGGGGTTTGATTCAAAGCCAGCCCTAACGGGATTTAGCTCTATAAAACGCTGACAGCGCAAAAAGTATTCCGGATCTATTAATGAGGATCGAAAGCGCCCCTCCCAAATAGTTCCACTTCGCTGCTGCCGCATATTGAAATACTGGGCATAACGCCTACCCAAAGATTGCATGGTTTTTGCCAGCGAATCATGGCCTTGTGGAGTAATCAATAGGTGCGCATGATTTGGCATTAGAGCGAAAGCATGTACCGCACTCCCAAATTGCTTGGCTGCCTCTCGTAACCAAACTAAATACTGCCTCCGGTCTTCCTCATTTAAAAAAATGGTTTCACGATTATTGCCACGTACCATCACATGCATCGCCTGCCCAGGAATGATGATGCGCGCTTGCCGTGCCATGATGATATGAACTACTGGAGTTCGCGAACTCCACCATCGACTGCAAACTCTGGAATAAACCAATCGCCATCTACTTGAACAACCCCAGCAGGAACCTCTCGACCATGTTGAGGCTCATTCTTTAATGCGGTCGCCATATAAGAGACCCACATTGGTAAGGCAAGCCCTCCACCAGTTTCACGATCTCCTAGGCTTTGGGGTTTATCAAAACCAATCCAAGCAATTGCAACAACCTTGGGGCTATAGCCCGCAAACCAAGCATCATGAGAATCATTGGTAGTTCCTGTTTTACCAGCGATGTCATTACGACCCAACTTTGCTCTTGAACTTGCTGCCGTACCACTCTTAGTTACCTCCTGTAGCATGCTATCCATTACAAAAGCAGTGCGCGCATCAAGTACCCGCGTAGCATCTATGCCAGCTTCAGCTGGTTTAGCTTCAAACAAAACAGTTCCTTTTGAGTCAACCATCTTGCTAATTAAATACGGATCAACACGATAGCCTCCATTAGCAAAAATGCTATAGGCGGAAGCCATTTGCAATGGCGTTACCGAACCTGCACCCAGAGCCATCGTTAAATACGGAGGATGTTTATCCGCCTCAAACCCAAAACGTTGAATGTAATCTTGCGCATAAGATGGTCCGATCGCACGAATAACTCGGACCGAAACTAAGTTCTTCGATTTTGCCAGCGCTGTTCGTAAACGCATCAAGCCGTCATACTTTCCATCATAGTTTTTTGGCTCCCATGCTTGGCTACCAGTCTCCATACTCCCTATTGAGAGAGGTGCATCATTAACCATTGTGCTGGGAGAAAACCCTTTTTCAAGTGCAGCAGCATAGATAAAGGGTTTAAAAGAAGAGCCTGGTTGACGCTGAGCTTGTGTCACGTGATTAAACTGATTGCGGCGGAAATCAAAACCTCCCACAAGCGAGAGAATGGCACCTGTGTCGGCATTCATTGATACAAAGGCAGCTTCTACTTGCGGCAATTGCGCTAATTTCCAAACCCCGCCATCCGATAAAAGACGCACTATTGCGCCTGGTCGCAAGCGCTTCTTTGGCTGAGTGCTATCCGTTAATGATGCATTAGCCAATTTCATCCCTTCGCCTTTAAGCGTAATGAGATCTCCGGTAGCAATCATCACGTGCATCTCTTTTGGCTTTACGTCTAGCACTACCCCCGATTGCAAATCATCCAACTGTGGATAAGCTAGCAAAGCCTCATCAATAGCACGCTGTCGTTTAACCGAATCTTCTGGAAGTTCAATAAAACCCTCTGGCCCACGGTAAGCATGACGTAAGTCATAGTCAAAAATACCCCGACGCACTGCTCTGTATGCCGCATCTTGATCTGCTTTTAAGATGGTGGTGTATACATCGATGCCCTGAGAGTAAATTGCTTCACCATATTGAGCAAACAGTAGCTGACGGACCATCTCCGCCGGAAAATCAGCGCGTGTACTAAATTCATTTCCAAGTCCACGAATATGTAGTTCTTCAGCCATTGCATTTTGGTATTGCTCGGGCGTAATGTAAGACAGGTCGCGCATCCTCTGCAAAATGTATTCTTGACGAATTTTTGCGCGCCTGAAATTGCTAACGGGGTTATATGCTGAAGGTGCCTTGGGCAATCCAGCCAACATAGCAGCCTCTGCAATGGATATATCTTTGAGCTCTTTGCCAAAATAAATTTGAGCTGCACTTGAAAATCCATAAGCCCTTTGGCCCAAGTAAATCTGATTCATGTAAATTTCAAGAATCTTATCTTTACTTAACTGAGATTCAATTTCCCAAGATAATAAGACTTCATAAATTTTCCGGCTAAAGGTTTTTTCATTGCTCAAGAAAAAATTTCTGGCTACTTGCATCGTGATAGTTGATGCTCCCTGCGCTAGATTTCCGCGTAAGTTTGTGAGAGCTGCCCGCAAAATACCGACATAATCAACACCCCCGTGAGAATAAAAACGATCATCCTCAATTGCTAAAACAGCATTACGCATGCTCATCGGAATCTCGGAGATTGGAGTTACCTTACGGCGCTCCTCACCAAACTCACCAATGAGCACTTTGTCAGCCGTGTAAATGCGCAATGGGGTTTTAGGGTTGTAGTCGACTAATGCTGAAATTTTCGGCAAATTCGGTTTAGCAATTAAGAAGGCATACCCCAGTAAAAGCGTAAAAACCACTGCAAAGAGCATACAGATAATGAGCAAAGCCTTTACAAGAGGATTTCCCCCTGATTTTTTGGACAAAGAATGTCCTGACCTTTGCTGATTTGGGCGTCTATCAGACTGTCGGTTAAAGCGCCGACTTGGCGGCAACTTGTCATTAGGGGGTAGAGCCATAGAGTCAAATTATAGGATGCTTGGGTGATTTCTCTTTAAGCTCCAAAACCCTTGCTGTTCTTATTTCGACTTATGCTTTTCTTACCCGCTTTTCTGCATTTCCCGATATTTTTTGCCCCTCGCAAGTTAAACAATATGGCATGCCTGCACGTCATATTTCCCACGAATCCTTTGATGACATTTTGAGTGAGCTTGGGGATGATCCAGCAATACCGGATCCGCATGGAATTCGTAAACCCATCATTCCAAAAAAGGCCCTGCCAAAGGCATCGAGTCAAAGCAAGCTGGAAGGATTTCAACTCAAGTGGCCTGATCTTGGCCAAGCCAAAACTCACTTTTTACTCATCCAAAGTGTGATTTTCTTATGTTTATTTGGCGTAATTTTTGTAGGATTTGATACCCATAAGAACGAGGCAAAGCTAGAAATTAAGGGCTTGCAAGAGCAGCTTTCAAGTCTCAATAAGGAGTTTTTCAGTCACCAAGAAAACTGGGGGCAAGAATTGGATGACTTATATATGGCAATAGATGAAATAGAAGTAAGTGTTCACTCTAATAACAAAAAAACGGCAACCTCATCTAAACCAAGGGGGCCAATTATTAGCCCCCATGAAGCAGATCTTCGGCGTTGGCGATATCTCGGACTCATCAAAACAAATGGTGTTGATCAAGCCGTTTTTCACACCGGCAAAAGCACCATGATGGTGACAAAAGAGGCAACCCTCCTTGGAGACTGGCGCTTGGTTCATCTCCAAAAGGAGATGGCTACCGCAGTCCATCCTCAGGGCAAATCGATTCACTTTAAATCGGTTCGATCTGAATAATGGCACCTAAAGTCTTCAAGTCAACTATAGAATCCATAGCGGTCATTTTGCTAGGCTTTTTCATTACTTTGGCCCTTGGTAAAACACCTGAGACAAGCCCTTCTACTCTTAGGAATGAGTTAATCACTCTCCAGTTTCAGCAAATTGAGCTCACAGAACTCCTACAGGTTTTGGCCAAAATAGGTAAGACCAATTTTCTTCTGAGCGACTCAATTGAGGGAACAATATCCCTTAATCTTGAAAACACATCATGGCAAACAGCACTTTATTCTATTCTGGCTAGTAGAGGATTACGGCTTGTTAGAAATGGCGACATCTACTGGATTGGGCCTCATGCTGAAATCCAAAGTTTTCAGAAGTTTCGTAGAGAAGACGCGGCACTCCCCTTTGGGGGAGATCACATCCATAGCCCACGCCAAATACTGATTGAGGCGCGGATTGTGGAAGCGGATCAGCGCTTTGCCAGAGAACTGGGGGTAAAACTTGGCTATCAGGCCAAAGCTAGCGTCCCAGATCAAAATATCAACGCTAGCTCTGATTTAGCTGGCTCAGGTTTGAGTGGCTTTCAACCCGCTACCGTAGCCGCTACCCTCATCTCCAAGAATGCAGCACGACTTTTGCAAATTGAGCTTTCAGCTCTGGAAGCTGACGGACAAGGAAAAATTCTCTCTAATCCCCGCATCATGACAGGCGATCAAGTAAAGGCCACTATTGAACAGGGGACAGAACTGCCTTATCAAATCAGCTCGCAAAGTGGAAGCAAATTGCAATTCCGTAAAGCCAATTTACGCCTAGAAGTAATCCCAAAAATTCACCCCGATGGCAGGATTTCGATGCTTGTAAGTATCAACAAAGACACGATTGGCATGAAAACTGAACAAGGTTATGCCATTGATACTAAGAGTTTGAGCTCTGAAGTGACGGTTGAAAATGGTGGCACAGCTGTTATCGGAGGAATTTTCCAAGCCACCGAAAGAGAGGATGAAGTTAAAGTGCCGATCTTGGGAGATATACCCATCCTTGGCCATTTATTTCGCCATAAGTCCACATTAGCTGATAAAACTGAGCTTTTAGTGTTCTTAACCCCCACTGTGCTTGATAAACCCTAATAAAATCACAGGGTGAATTCTTCATCCAACAATATCTTCCTCATCGGGCTTATGGGCGCCGGAAAGTCGACTGTTGGCAAACTACTGGCAAAAAAATTAGGTCGTCGCTTTTTGGATGCAGACCATGTCATCGAAGAACGTTGTGGCGTCAAGATTCCTGTCATCTTTGAGATGGAAGGCGAGGAAGGCTTTAGGAAACGCGAAGCCCAAACAATTAAAGACGTCACTGCAGAACAAGACATTATTTTGGCTACAGGTGGAGGCGCCGTACTTCTTCCAGAAAATCGTCAATATCTTCGCGAAAGAGGAAATGTCATATATCTACATGCCAATCCTACAGAGCTTTGGCATCGCACCAAAGGTGGTATAGGCAGGCCTCTACTAAAAAATGGTGATGCAAAAAAAATCCTTGAAGATTTGTATGCTGTTAGAGATCCTTTGTATCGTGAAATAGCTGACCATGTAATTGAAACTGGCAAGCCTAGTGTCAATCAACTTGTAAACACATTAATCATGCAGCTCGAACTTTCAAGTTAAATCTATTTATGAAAACATTAGAAGTTGACCTCGGTGATCGTAGCTATCCCATATATATTGGTACTGGTTTAATTGACCAGCCCAATCTATTTGGCGCTTGTGAAAAAGCAACATCGATATACATTGTCACCAACACTACAGTTGCCCCTTTATATGCGGAGCGTTTAAAAAAGACTTTAGAAACGCTTGGTAAACCGGTGAGAACAATCATCCTGCCAGATGGAGAGTCATACAAAGACTGGAAGAACCTTCAGCTCATTTTTGATGATCTCTTAAAGTTTGGCGCTGATCGTCAAACCATGTTAATTGCCTTGGGGGGTGGAGTCATTGGCGATATGACAGGTTTTGCGGCAGCTAGCTTTATGCGGGGCATTCGATTTATTCAAGTTCCCACAACCTTACTCGCACAAGTAGATTCTTCGGTGGGTGGAAAAACTGGCATCAATCATCCTCTTGGAAAAAATATGATTGGCGCCTTTCATCAACCAACAGCAGTCATCGCTGATTTGAATACTCTCAAAACCCTCCCTGCACGAGAACTATCTGCTGGCCTTGCCGAAGTGATTAAGCATGGCGCCATAGCTGACGAGCAATTTCTATCTTGGATTGAGGTCAATACACCAGCATTACTAGAATGTAATACCGAAGCTATGGCCCATGCAGTTCTTCGCTCTTGCGAGATTAAATCCGCAGTAGTTTCTGCCGATGAAAAAGAAGGCGGTATTCGTGCCACTCTTAATTTTGGTCATACCTTCGGTCACGCCATTGAGGCAGGCATGGGTTATGGCGAGTGGTTACATGGTGAAGCCGTTGGATGTGGCATGGTGATAGGCGCCGATCTCTCTCATCGCCTTGGCTATATTAGTAGGGCTCAAGCTGACCATTTAAAGCAAATTATTAAATCGATGAAATTACCAACTGAGCCTCCAAAATTTGGCTCGGCACGCTATATGGAATTAATGCAAGTAGACAAAAAAACGGAGGGTGGCCAAATTCGTTACGTCGTTCTTGAAAAAATTGGTAAAGCAAAAATTCAAGGCGTTCCCGATTCTCAAGTAATTGAAACCCTAACCGCAACTGGCGCAGTCTAATTCCTATCGCGGCATCAGGCTAACATTAATGGTCTGACCAGCCTGGGCAGTAGCAAAAGCTGAAAGATCACTTAAAAGCTCGCGCCCAGTCTTGGTATCTAACCATAATGGAGCTTCCACTGTGCCTGCCCAGCGATAGTGATATCCACCAGATTTGGCAGCCACCCAAATTTCATGCAAAGGAGGTTGGGTGTTGACGACAATCACACTACGATCCCTAAATCGAATATTAATCACGTTGCCACCCTGGCGCTCAACATCCAAATCGAGGTCTAGGGCATCATCTGCAGCCTCCAATGCTACCTCTATAGACTCAAGTAAATGAGCGCCCAGTTGATGGAACTGCTTATCGTCAATAGTTTCTATAGTGGAATTATTTGGCTTCATGGATGAGTCCTGCATGCTATATTCAATTATTCGTTTATGAGATATTCATGATAGCGATTCTTACAAAAACCTTCAGTATTGGTCTTTTATTATCCCTCCTTGGGTGTGGGGTTAGAGGACCGCTGTACCTGCCAAGCGTTCCGCCAGCTCCTCTACCCCCATCTGAGCCAGAACCAAAAGGCAAACTTTATCCACCACAAAGCCCTGCCACAAACAATTCAATCTCAGTCAAACAATGACACAAAAAGCAATCCCCCTCCCACAACTCACTGGGTTTAGTGAGCGCAATGGCTGCTGGTATGCCGAAGAAGTTTCCTTAGTTGACTTAGCTAAAGAGTTTGGAACCCCCTTGTATGTTTACAGCAAAAAAGCATTGACTCAAGCCTATCAAGCATACGACAAGGCCTGTATTGGCCCGGGCGGCAAAAGACGTGCCCGCGTACATTACGCCATGAAAGCAAATAGTAATTTGGCTGTAATTGATTGCCTCAAGAAACTAGGTGCGGGTTTTGACCTAGTAAGTGGTGGCGAGCTTTCACGCGCCCTAGCAATTGGTGCTGACCCAAAAAGTCTGGTTTTTGCGGGAGTTGGAAAATCAGCAACTGAAATTGCTCAAGCCTTACAAGTTGGGGTGAAATGCATCAATGTTGAGTCTATAGCTGAGCTGCATCAAATTAACCGCGTTGCAACAAAATTAAATTGCCGCGCACCAATCTCACTGCGAGTTAATCCAGATGTGGATGCGCAAACTCATCCATATATCTCTACCGGGTTAAAGGGAAATAAATTTGGCATCGCTTATCACGAAGTTTTAAAGACCTACCGAGAGGCTGCCCTTCTTCCACAAATTGATGTCGTGGGGATTGATTGTCATATTGGTTCACAAATTACAAGTACCGCCCCGTATCTAGATGCTTTAGACAAAGTACTTGAATTGGTTGCACAACTAAAAAAAGAAGGCATTGAAATTCATCATCTAGATTTAGGTGGTGGCCTTGGCATATCTTATGGCGATGACAGTCCACCAGACATTACTGAGTTCACCAATACTTTATTAGATCGTGTTGCTGAACGAGGTTTCGGGCATTTAGATGTAGTGCTTGAGCCTGGCAGATCTCTAGTAGGAAATGCTGGGGTTCTCTTAACTCAAGTGGAATATCTCAAGCCGGGTGCAGAGAAAAACTTTTGCATTGTTGATGCTGCAATGACTG
Source organism: Polynucleobacter sp. (assembly GCA_023253245.1). Taxonomy (GTDB): domain Bacteria; phylum Pseudomonadota; class Gammaproteobacteria; order Burkholderiales; family Burkholderiaceae; genus Polynucleobacter. The sequence goes on from JALRHB010000017.1 coordinate 12,303, forward strand.
AGCTCATGCGGCCGGCACTATATGAGGCCTATCATGCAATTGTGCCGGTACAGACCAAAGCCATTCCCAAAACTACCTATGACATTGTTGGTCCAGTTTGTGAATCTGGAGACTGGTTAGGAAGAGATCGTCAGATGGCCGTTGAAGAGGGGGATTTATTGGCAATCATGTCTGCTGGCGCTTATGGTTTCGTGATGGCATCAAATTACAACACCAGACCGAAGCCCGCAGAAATTATGGTCGACGGTAACAAAGCCTTCGTTATTCGCGCGCGAGAAAAGATACAAGACCTCTTTTCAAGTGAAACAATCTTGCCTGAATAATTAAGATTACGAGGGTATGCACTAAGCAAATAAAAACCCCGCTATGTACGCGGGGTTTTATTTTGGTGCTCTCAGGATAATTAACGCAAACCTGCCATGTAATCAGACACCGCTTTCATTTCTTGATCTGAAAGCTTGGTTGCAATCGTAGTCATTTGAGTGCTATTTTTACGAACACCCTCGCGGAATGCAAGCAACTGAGTAGTGCTGTACTCAGCCCACTGGCCACCCATGCGTGGATACTGAGCTGGAATACCAGCACCATTAGGGCTATGGCATGCTGCACAGGCAGGCACACCTTTTGACGCAATACCACCACGGTAAATGCTTTGACCAAGCTCGATGGTGTTCTTATTGGTAGCAACGCCCAAAGAAGGAGCCTGTTTAGCCAAATAAGCAGAAATGTTATTTATATCTTGCTCAGTTAAGGGAGCTGCCATACCCTGCATTACAGCATTGGGGCGGGTTCCATCCTTATAATTTTTTAATTGTTTGGTTAGATAAGCGGCGTGTTGGGCAGCCAACTTAGGCCATCCACCAGAGGCGCTTTGGCCATTTGCACCATGACAACCAACGCAAGCAACTACCCCACGGCTAGCATCGCCATTGTTATAGAGTGCCTCACCTGCAGCAGGATCAGTTTTTGGCTTACCAGGCACCACTGGTTTAGCTGCTTCTGCAGCAGGAGCAGGGGTAGAAGCTGCATCTGCTGCGTTCACCGCGCCAGAAAAGGCCGCAATAGTGACAAAAATAGCAGAAACTAAGCTAGCGCTTAAGCTTGTTAATTTGGAGATTTGAGAGGTTTGACGCATTATGTTTACCTTGGCAAAAATTCCTAAAAGTGTTTGGGCCCAACTTTTACAACCTTTTACCCAACACCATGAGATATTTCATGATTTTGCGTGATTTTACAATAGCTTCTAGACATGTCTAAACTCTTTCAAGCCCGTTTCTCGACCACAGTCAATGACACCCATTGCCTGCCTGCCACTGCGCTACCCGAGGTGGCCTTTGCCGGGCGCTCTAATGCCGGCAAATCTAGTGCGATTAACGTGCTTTGCAACCAAAAAAGGCTGGCTTTTGCCAGTAAAACCCCTGGTCGCACCCAACATATCAACTATTTTGGTCTTTTTGCAAAAGATGATTTATTGGCCTACCTTGTTGACTTACCTGGATACGGGTACGCAGCCGTTAACCATGAGACCAAATATCACTGGAATACCCTTCTAAGCGATTATTTACAGGAACGTCAGCAGTTGGTAGGCATGGTGCTGATTGTGGATTCTAGGCGCGGTATTACCGACTTGGATGAGCAAATGATTCGTTGGTTTGTGCCAACAGGCAAGCCCATTCATGTTTTACTCAGCAAATGCGACAAACTCAATAAAAGCGAGTGTAAGCATGCCTTAGAAGCTGTACGCAAGCAATTACAGCAATATGACCCAGCTCTGCCAGATGGAAATGGGGAATCAAAGCAGCTTACGGCACAATTATTTTCCAGCACCAAACGCATTGGTTTAGAAGAAGCTGACAATATTGTTATTAAATGGCTATTTGAAGCAGAGGCTCCAGAAGATGAAATCACAAGCTAACTCTTTATTGAACTTCCCAGCACACCGTCCACGCCGTATGCGCCGTGATGAATGGTCGCGTCGTCTAATGCAAGAGAGTAGTGTTTCAGCAAACGACTTGATCTATCCAGTCTTTTTAGTACAAGGCCAGGGCAAATCTGAAGCGGTTTCATCAATGCCAGGAATCAATCGCGTTTCCTTGGACTTACTATTTCCAATTGCCCAAGAATGTATTGAATTAGGCATTCCTGTGATGGCACTCTTTCCAGTGATTGAAGCTAGCCTAAAAACACCAGATGGCAAAGAAGCATTTAATCCCAATGGATTAATCCCCAATGCTGTGCAAGAACTCAAAAAGCGCTTTCCTAATTTAGGAATCATGACTGATGTTGCACTTGATCCTTATACAAGCCATGGACAAGATGGCGTGTTGGATGAGCAAGGTCGCATTCTGAATGATGAGACCACTACCATCCTCATTCAACAAGCAGTTGTGCAGGCACAGGCGGGTGTAGATATTGTTGCGCCCTCTGACATGATGGATGGCCGAATTGGAAAAATTCGTGAAGCCCTTGAGCAAAAAAAGCTCACTCATACTCGAATCATGGCTTACTCAGCTAAATATGCGTCTGCTTTTTATGGTCCATTTCGCGATGCCGTGGGTTCTGCAACAAATTTAGGTAAGGCTGACAAAAAAACTTATCAAATGGATTGCGCCAATACCAACGAGGCTTTGCGGGAAGTTGCTTTAGACATTAGCGAAGGTGCTGACATGGTAATGGTAAAACCTGGCATGCCCTATCTCGATATCGTTCGCAGAGTTAAAGAAGAATTTAATTACCCAACCTATGCATATCAAGTGAGTGGTGAATATGCGATGCTCAAAGCTGCAGCGCAAAATGGCTGGCTAGATCATGATGCCGTCATGATGGAGTCTTTGTTGGCATTTAAGCGGGCCGGTGCCGATGGCATTTTGACTTACTTTGCACTTGAGGCTGCGCACCTTTTAAAGACAATAAAGTAATTAGTCATTTAAAAGTTAGCTGGATTAAGCCTGTCCACCTTACAGGCAATTCAATTTCCCAGGGCCTTTTTTAAGCGCTCAACAAAGCGTTGTGGGGGCATGTAACCAATCACGCGTTGATCTTTTAGTTCTATTGAATTTTGATCGAAGAATAAAATCCCTGGTGGCCCAAAAAGTCCAAAGCGTTTTAGCAATTCCTGATTTTCAGGGCTGTTTTTAGTCACATCAGCTTGCAATAAAACAAACTTTGCCAATTGCTCATTTACTTCAGAATTAGCAAAAGTATTGACCTCCATCTCCTTGCAAGAGATGCACCAATCCGCGTAAAAATCCAACAGAACAACTTTTTTCTGCTCTTTTGCTTTAGCCAGAAATTGATCTAACTGCGCACTTGATTGAATAACTGTGAATCGCACATCTCCAATCTTATGAACCCTTTGATCGCCTGCGGAAATACCACTCGAGTTGTTACTACCTAGTTGGAATAATGGGGAAGCAATCCAAACTGCTGTTGCCACCAATAAAACTCCTAATGTCCTTTGCAGCCAAACCATCCAAATACCAGTTGATGGAATTAAAATCCGCGCCTCAACTGCGACGAATAACAAAGGCAATCCCATCCCTAGCGCCATGATAAACAGCAATCCCGCGCCTAAGCTCATAGAACCTGTTTGAGCAATAAATGCCAATACGCCTGCCAAGGGTGCAGTAATACAAGGGCTTGCAACTAAAGTAGAGATTCCGCCCAGGGCAAAGGCGCCCACTGGATTACCGCCTTTGTGACGTCCCGCAAGCACATCAATCTTTTGATTCCAAGATTGAGGCAGTCGTAAGTCATACAAGCCAAACAAACTGCCAGATAGCAGCAATAGCAGCAGAGCAAAGCCTATCAGAGCTACAGGACTCTGAAGGGCTCTTTGAACACTTCCGCCCAAGGCAGCCATTAAGATGCCTGCCAGGGCGTACATACAAGCCATTCCTAAAACATACGCGGACGCTAGAAGCACAGCACGTCCTTTTGATATTGTTCGATTTGCAGCAGTCCCAAAAACTATGCTGGACAAAATCGGTAGCATTGGTAATACACATGGGGTAAAAGCCAGAGCCAATCCGAGCACAAAGAAAGCTAGAAATAAATAGGCTGTCGGCGTTCCGTCCAAAAACCTTCCAATTGCATTTACATCGTCCCGCTCACGCCATAGCTCCAGCAAACCAATGCTCTTGCTTGGTTTTGGCTCAATTGCAGATGCAGGTTCCAGCAACTCGGGAATAGGCCCGGCTCTTACACCCGGCGCGGCCAACATAAACTTCAAAGTCATCGGCGGATAACAAATGCCGGCTTCCGCACAACCTTGAAGCTGCAGATCTAGGTAAATCGGTTTTCCGGGCACTGCTTTTCTGTCAAGAGTCAATAAAAATGCCTGTTTATATACTTGCATCTTTTTTTGAAAGGTTTCATCAAACTTTTCAACGCCCAAAGGAAGTGAAGCTTGAGCTGCAATAAGTTTGCCAGGCTCAGCCCCCACTTTAAAACGCAAGGATTCTTGATAAATGTAGTAGCCCTTGGCTGGGATAATTTCTAACTCAATCTCGTTTAAATTTTCCAGCCATGCGGCCTCTACCTTAAATGCTTTTTCTGGAGGCAAAAAATCTTGGGTGGCAAATACTGGGGCCGAAAGCAGCAATAAAAGCGCGCAAATTTTTACCAAGAATGCATGTAATTTCATAAGAGTAAATTTACCTCAGACTCGACCCATTTGCCGTACTGTCTTTCATACTGCTGCGGCGAAAAAGCTAAGATCTCAGGCAGCTCATAAGGATGGGCTTTTTGAATAAAAGCCAATATCTCAAACCACTTTGATTCGGTAGTTTTCGCAGAGAGCAATACTTCTTGCTCCTCGCAAGTTTTACCCTCCCAGCGATAAATAGACTGAACACCCTCAGTTATCTGGACACAAGCAGCGAAATTCTTCTCAACAAGCCCTCGTGCCAAGCTCTTAGCAGCCTCAATAGTCGGCAGACTAGTTACCACCACCAAAAGCTTGCCTGGATTGACTGGGATGTTTTCAGACATTCTGTATTTATACCCCGTTAAATAAAAAAAGCCAGACCGAAGCCTGGCTTTCTAATATCACTGTAAGACTTAAGCCTCTTGAGCTACTACTGCTGTTTCTTCAACTTCTGGGCGATCTACAAGCTCGACCAAAGCCATGGGGGCGTTATCTCCATGACGAAAGCCGAACTTCAAAATACGGAGATAGCCGCCTGGACGAGTTGCATAACGTGGTCCGAGCTCTGTAAAGAGCTTAGTCACGATATCGCGATCACGAGTGCGATTAAATGCCAAGCGACGGTTTGCTAAGTTATCTTTTTTACCAAGAGTAATTAAAGGCTCAACAACCATACGCAATTCCTTTGCTTTTGGCAAAGTGGTCTTAATCACTTCGTGCTCCAAAAGTGAATTGGACATATTGCGCAACATCGCTAAGCGATGTGATGATGTTCTGTTAAGTTTGCGTAAGCCGTTTCCGTGACGCATGATGCTTCCTTTCTAATTATTTCTCGAGGTTAGCTGGAGGCCAGCTTTCGAGTTTCATGCCAAGACTTAAGCCACGAGCCGCCAATACATCTTTAATTTCATTCAAAGATTTGCGGCCTAGATTAGGCGTCTTCAACAATTCATTTTCAGTACGTTGAATCAAGTCACCGATGTAGTAAATATTCTCAGCTTTTAGACAGTTTG